>JANXZT010000096.1 GCA_025355395.1 Betaproteobacteria bacterium | reverse complement strand
GCGTCACTCGCCTTGTGCGCGACGGCGTCGGTCGCCAGCATCAGCGTGAACAGACACACCATCACGCGGATCATTTCCTGCCCTCCAGTGCTGCGACGACCGCCTTGTCTTCGAGGCGCGTGCTGGCGATCCAGTCGGCGGCCAGGCGTAACGTCGGCGCATCGTTCGCCGCGCGCGCCGCGTCGACCAGGACGCGCAGGTCTGCCGGCTCGCGCTGCACTTTCCAGTTGTCGCGCGCAAGGGTCAGCGCGCCCGCGATATCGCGCTCGATTGTCAGTCGGAAACGCGCCTCCTCACGGCGGTGGAGGCTGTCGCCCCGTCGGCGGGCAGCATCGAAGCGCGCCGCCATTTCGTCGCGATGCGCAAGAAACGCGTCCCGCTGATCCGGCAGCGCGGCCTCAGCCAGCACCCGCCGCAACAGTAGCGCGTCATTTTTGAGATCATCGCCAACCACTGGCAGGACGTCGCGCGGTCGATCTCTGTCGAGCAGGAAATCGGCGTAGGCGCCTTGCAGGTAGGCGTCCCGTGGATCGAGCGCCAGCGCCATCCGATAATGGTTTTCGGCGGCGAGGAAGTCACCACGGCGCTGCGCGATTTCGGCCGCCAGGGTCAGGGCCCATTCGCGCGCCGCCGGGTCGGCGCCAGATCGCCCGAGGACCTGCAGCAGCCGGGTATAGGCGCCTTCGGCATCGCCCGTAAGGCTTGCGGGAACCGCCATGCAGCCCGCCACGATCAGCGATGGCGCCATGACCGCGAGCTGGCCGCAGTCCGATTTCGCGTCCGTGTAGCGCCCCACGACCGTCAGCACCGTGGCGCGCGTCAACCGCGCCTGCGCTGCGCGCGGGTCGGCTGCGATGAGGCGGTTCAGATCGGCGAGGGCGCCATCGAAATCGTGCTCGCTCTGCCGGATGGTGGCCCGCAGCAGGACGACAATGGCCGGGCTTTCCGGCGCCGCCCACCACGGCGAAAGCGCCGCCTGTGCCTGTCCCAGAAAGCGTGGGTCGCCGGTGGCACGCGAGGCCTCGATCGCGCGTCGCGCAACCATTGCAGCCGCGTCAAGATTGTGCGGATTGGCTGCGAGCGCGGTCCGCATCCGTTTCAACGCCTTCAGTGCCGGATCGCCTTTCTCCGGCAGGCGCTCGAGCACGACCGCATCATCGCCCGGAACATACGGTGCCGCGATCGCGTTGGAAAAGCCCGCCAGCACCAAGGCGATCCATCCCAGAGCACGCCACCGGCTTTTCGCAACTGCACCCACGTCGTTATCCTCTACGGGTCATTCGATGTCGGTGGCCTATCGTCGCTCGGGCGGTGACAGGGTACTTGAATTTTTCGGGCATCAATCCCCCTGCGTGCAGCCTTCCGGCGACGCCATTCTGGTCCCGACTCTGCATATACGACGCCAGCGCCCGGCTGGATGCAGTGAGGGACCCACGTAACGGTGGTTTAGATGGGTCCGCGATTGGAGCGTCAACGCTAATGCCGTCCGGGCGGCCGCGAAAGTGCGATTCCAGCGGCGCCCCCCTGGCACTCGCACTCTGAAATTTCGCGCTGCCGGTCTTCCAGACGGCCGGCGATAAGTGCGTAGGAGTTGAGGACCTCGTCCCAAGCCCCTCTTTACAGTAAGTCCTGTCCCGTCGAAATTTGATCTCCGCTCGAATGGTCCGCTCCAGCTAGCGCTCCGTATCCAACTCGCGCAGGAATTCCACCCTGTCCCCACGCTACGCCACATCGGCGAAGTAGAACGGGTGCGGTGCATGGGGGCCTCGGCTCGAAATCAACAGCGTGTTCAGGATCGGGGTCAGCGGCGGACCACGTTACCCGCCAGGATGCCTGTCAGGCCCACCGGAAAGGTGACTGCAGAAA
Organism: Betaproteobacteria bacterium; assembly: GCA_025355395.1. Classification (GTDB taxonomy): domain Bacteria; phylum Pseudomonadota; class Gammaproteobacteria; order Burkholderiales; family Casimicrobiaceae; genus CAIWHR01. The sequence goes on along the minus strand of JANXZT010000096.1, from coordinate 14,470 downwards.
ACCGGATGCGCGCTGTCGCGCTAGGCATGCCGTCCTCGCGCGAGACGTTGGTATGCTGGTATGGCAATGAACCGGCGGCCTACTTGAGGGACTTGTCTTTCATCATGGTGCCATCCTTCATCATGGTGCCATCCTTTGTCATGGTGCCATCCTTCATCATGGCGTCGCCCTTCATCGCCTTCCCATCCTTCATCATGCCGTCCTGCATGTTCATCATGTCCATGTCCTTCACGCTGACCATGCCATTGCTGCCCTTTTTCATCTTGTTGTACATGGCTTCGTGGTATTTCATGAACTCTTTCTTGGAGATCATGCCGTCGCCATTCGTATCCATGGCCTTCATGTCCATTTTCATGTCATCCATGGCCAACGCCGGCACACTGGCGCAGGCCAGCACTGCAGCGACCACGACGTAAGGGAGCTTGCTCATGTCGATTCCTTTGCAATCAAGTGGAGGAGTGAAATTCAACAAACCATCGGTACGCTTGGCTTGCTGCCATTGCAAGGCCAAGTCCGGAGCGTTGGGCAATAGCATTGCGACCGTTGGGAAACCATCGATTGCAACAGCAAGATAGGTGCCATTAGTTGGCCAAGGCATAAGATGCGGGAATCGCCTTTGCTGATTTGGGTCCCGACGCCCGAGCTGTTCTCGTAAGTGGAGCACATGCACATCCGGTACTGGTCGCATCGAAACCACCCCGTTTAGCGCAAGATTTTCATCCTTCGGCGGCAATCTTTACCTCGGACGAGGACTCAGCTTTGCGCTGACGGGCGCGGCTGGATCATCAGGGCTGCATCGCCTGTTCAGTGACCAGCACTGCGCGGAAATCATTGACGTTGGTGAGTGTCGGACCGGTGATCACGGAATCACCGAGCGCCTCGAAAAAGCCGTGACCGTCGTTGTCCACGAGCCGATCCTGCGGGCGAATGCCTTGGGCGAAGGCGCGGGTCAGCGTGTCCGGCGTGACAATCGCGCCCGCGATTTCCTCCTGCCCGTCGACGCCGTCGGTGTCGCCGGCGATCGCGTAAATGCCTCGATGCCCTTCGAGCGCGATCGCGAGCGAAAGCAGCAATTCCACGTTGCGCCCGCCACGGCCATGGCCGCGTACGGTCACCGTAGTCTCGCCGCCTGACAACAGCACGCACGGCGCAGCCATTGGTTGGCCGTGCAACGCCACTTGCCGGGCGACCCCGGCCATGACCTTGCCGACTTCGCGCGCTTCACCTTCGATGCTGTCGCCGAGGATGAGCGATGGGACGCCGAACGTGCGCGCAGCCGCGGCGGCTGCTTCTAGCGCCATCTGCGGTGTGGCAATCACCCGCACCTCGGCGCGCGACAGCCGCGGATCGCCGGGCTTCGGTGTCTCGCCGCGTCCACTTTCGAGCATTGCCCGCACCGCAGGCGGAAGGGTGATGCCATAGCGCCGGATCACATCGAGCGCGTCCGCACACGTGGTGGGATCGGCAATGCTCGGGCCCGATGCAACATCGCCGGGGTTGTCGCCCGGAACATCGGAAATCAGCAGCGTAACCACCCGCGCCGGATGGCACGCGGCAGCGAGTCGCCCGCCTTTGATCGCCGAGAGGTGCCGGCGCACGCAATTCATTTCGCGAATCGTCGCGCCGGACTTGAGCAATGCGCGATTGATGGCTTGCTTGTCGTCGAGCGTGAGTCCCTCCGCAGGCAGGGCAAGCAATGCCGAGCCACCGCCGGAGATGAGGCATACGATCAAATCGTCCGCGGTCAAGCCGTGCGCAAGTTCGAGGATTCGGCGCGCCGCCACCAGACTCGCCGCGTCCGGCAGCGGATGTGCCGCCTCGACGATCTCTATTCGATGGCACGGCACGCCATAGCCATAGCGCGTGACCACGAGCCCGCTCACTTCACCGGGCCAGTGATCTTCGAACGCCCTGGCCATCGCGGCTGACGCTTTGCCGGCGCCAAGCACGATGGTGCGGCCCGTCGGCGCTGCAGGCAGGTGTGGCGGCAGGCATAGCGCGGGCTGCGCCGCAGCGATCGCGGCATCGAACATGCGTCTGAGCAGTTCGCGTTCCGATATCATTGCTCGATTGCCTTGTTTCAGCGTCCGGGTGCCGGCTGGCCGATTTCGAAGTTGGCCATCGTCTTCAGGGCGCGCACCATGGCCGAGTGGTCACACGCCTTGCCGCCGTGGGCGGCGCAAGCGTTGAACAGTTCCTGGCAGGTCGCCGTATTGGGAAGGCTGACGCCGATCTTACGCGCAGTGCTAAGCGCCAGATTGAGATCCTTCTGGTGCAACTCGATGCGAAAGCCTGGATCGATGCCGGCGCTTTGCGCGACTTCCCTCGCGTTGGCGCAGACCTTGGCGCCTCCCGCCGTCAGGCTTTCCGGTACTTTCCCCCTTGTAAATACCGACAGCGCGTGACCGGCGGCCAAGAGATGCCCGGCCATCGGGGCGCCCATGATGCCCAGACCAACGAAACCGACCTTGCTCATTGCCACTCTCCTTCTGGTCTGCCGTGCTTTTATTGATGAATACCGAAATGAGTAACAGCCGTCGCTGGACTCCGTCGTTCCCGCGCAGGCGTCCCCGCGTCGTGCACACAGCATATAGAGGAAGGATATTGCACCAACCCGCTATAATTGAATCCATTCAGGGAGGCGCCGGCCTCTCTTTCGTTTTTCCGTGCGCCGCCATGTCCAGGATCTTCTCCCGCCCCGATTTTATCGCCGGCGCGCGCGACATGACGCCGCCGCTACTCGGCCTCTTGCCGTTCGGCCTCGTTTGCGGTGTCGCCGCGCAGTCCGCGGGCGCGTCGATTCTTGAAGCGCTCGGCATGTCCGCCCTGATCTTTTCCGGCGCGGCGCAAATCCTTGCCACGCAGCTAATCGCGGCCGACGCGCCCGTCGCGGTGACAGTCCTCACCTGCTTCGTTGTCGGCCTGCGCTTCCTGATGTACAGCGCCGCGATGGCCCCGCATCTCCGAGGCCTGCCGCCCCGCTGGCGCAATGCGATTTCGTTCCTGCTTACCGACCAAGTGTTCGCCGCGGGAATCCGGCGCTTCCGCGAGACGGGTGACCTGCGCAACGGGGCGTCGTACTTCCTCGGCAGCGGCGTCCTGCTGTGGACGACGTGGCAGGCCTCCTGCCTCGTCGGTTACTGGGCCGGCAACGTGATTCCGACCGCGTGGTCGCTCGACTTCGTCGTGCCGCTGTGCTTTCTTGCGCTCCTCGTCCCGGCGTTGGAGGACCGCTCGACGCGGGTTGCGGCCTTTGCGGCCGGGGTTGCCGTCGTCGCGCTCGACGCGCTGCCGATGCGGCTGTCGCTGATCTGCGCCGGGGTCGTGGGGATCGCGGCGGGGATGATCGCCGAAACGCGGCGGAGGACGCGGTGAGTTCGCCATCCGCATGGTGGACCGTCATCCTCGTGGTCGGCGCGCTCAACTATCTGTCGCGGCTGTCGTTCATCGCCGTGTTCGCGCGCGTGGAAATGTCGCCACCGGTCGCGCGGGCGCTGCGTTTCGTGCCGGCGGCGATGCTGACGGCGATCGTCGTGCCGGCGGTCGTGTTCGTCGCGCCGGCCACGCTCGTATTCTCGTACACCAATCCGAAGCTCGTCGCGGCGCTCATCGCGGCGCTGGTCGCCTGGCGAACGAAAAGCGCGACGGCGACGATGGCGGCCGGCATGGTCGCGCTGTGGATCGTGCAGTGGCTGTTGCACGCCGCCGCCTGAAGCCCGCCTCACGCCGTTCGCAATTCGCGACTCTGGCTTCATTGAGTCTGGCTTCAGCCTGACCCGTTTCGGCCAACATCAACGCTTTCTCCCCGTGGCATCCCATGCGCTTCGAAGACACCGGGGGGATTGACACCACGCGACGCCGGCGACAAAGTTCATGGCAGGGGCCCCACAGGGGTGGCGTATTGTCCCGGTACCGCGAATGGTTCGGAGGTCCATCATGGCGCGCCTGACCCGCAGTTCCACTGTCGTCACGTTATTAGCCTTCGCGGCCGCAGCACTGGCCGAAGGGTCGCCAACCGCACACGCCGCCGCGCTCTCGGTCGAGGAGTTTTTCCGCAAGGCGCAGTACGGTGGTGCGGCGCTGTCGCCCAGCGGCCGCTACCTCGCGGTCGTCGCGCCGGTTGGCGAGCATCGCGGCCTCGGGATCATCGATCTGGAAACACGTGCGGCCCAGCCGGCCATGACGGCCGGCGACGGCGACGTACTGCGAATCGTCTGGCAAAACGATGAGCGCCTGATCGTGTTCGTCGGTGACTTGCAACGGGTTGCCGGCGAGCCGCCGCGCGAGTCGGGAATCGTGGCCGTCAATCGCGACGGCAGCAAACCCAGGGTTCTGGCTCGAATTGAGTATCGCGTAACGGCCGGTTCGAATATTCACCGGAGTTTCGAGCGCCCTTGGAGCGTGAGCCTGGAGCGAACCATTCCCGGAACGAATGAAGTCCTCGTCAGCGCGCGCGAGCGCAGCATCCAGAGTCTGGATCTCTATCGATACGACACCGTAACGGGCGCGAAGACTCTCCTGTCGTTCGAATCCCCGGGTGACGTGAGCCATTGGGTCGTCGATTTCGACGGCGTTCCGCGGGCCGCGGTAACCGACGACGTCGACCACGACACGTCGGCATGGTATGTCCGGAAAAGCGGCAGTGACGCATGGATACAAGTCGAGCAAGCGACGTACCGTCGCCTCGGGTCCGTACCGCTGCAATTCGACCCAGATGGCAAGATCCTGTATGTCGCTGCCCGCAAGGACGGCGCCGACCGCGCGTCGATTTACGAATACAACGTTGAAACCGGGCGCTGGGGCAATGCCGTCATCCGCCACTCCGAGCGCGACGTGGAAAACGGCAACGCCCGGTTCGTCGCCGATTATCGAACGCGCAAGCTCCTCGGACTGCGCTACGCGAACGATCGGCCGTCGGTCGCATGGTTCGACGCTGAATGGGCGAGGGTTCAGAAAGGCGTCGACGCGGCGCTGCCGGATACCGTCAACATCATTCAGGGCCGCGAGGACGCGAAGCGCTGGATCATCGTCGCGTATTCAGACCGCAACCCCGGTGACGCATACCTGCTCGACAGCAAAACGATGCGGATGGAGAAGCTCTTTTCGTACCGACCGGGGATCGATCCCCAGTCGATGGCATCGACGAAATGGGTTCGCTATCCTGCTCGCGACGGCCTGCCGATCCCGGCGCTCTTGACCGTTCCTCCGAGCGCAAACGGCAAGCCCGTGCCGTTGCTTGTCGACATCCACGGCGGTCCCAATGTCGAGGCAACGAACTGGGGCTACGAGGCCAACGTCCAGTTCTTCGCCTCCCGCGGCTACGCCGTGTTGCAGCCGCAGTTTCGTGGCACCCAAGGATTCGGGTGGAAGCTTCTGTCGTCCGGATTTCGCAAATGGGGCGAAGAAATGCAGGACGATGTCGAGGACGGCGTCCAATGGGCGGTGGCGCAGGGAATTGCCGATGCGTCCCATGTGTGCTTTTATGGCGGCAGCTATGGCGGTTACGCCGCGATCTGGGGCGCGATCAAGAACGCCGGGCTGATCAAATGCGCGGTGGCCTCGGAGGCCGTGACATCGATCGATTACCTGTTCGACAACGCGCAGACCGATCTCGCGCGTGTCGCGGACCGGTCAACACTTCTTACCCAAACGGTCGGTGATCCGAAGACCGAGCGCGCACGGTTCAAGCGGATCAGCCCGCTCGACAACGCGGACAAGGTCGGCGTTCCGATCCTGTTGGCGTATGGCGGAAGCGATGTCCGGGTGCCGATCGTGCACGGCACCGATTTTCGCGCCGCGCTCGACAAGTATCACAAGGATTACGAGTGGGTAGCGTACAGCGGCGAAGGCCATGGCTTCAACCGCGACGAAAACGTCTTCGACTTTTACCATCGGGTCGAGCGGTTCCTCGCGAAATATCTGGATGGCGAGACCCCCGCGGTGAAGTCCGTGGCGGCTCCAGACAGATGAGCGCTTGAGGAGAAGCTTCAGTCGCGTAGTTTGCGCCACGCCGCGAATGCGGCCTTCGTTTCAGCGTTGGGTGGGTAGGTGCCCGGCAACGCTGCGCCGGCGGCCACCCGTTCGAGGACAAAGATTTCCATGATCTCCTGCTCGGTCGCGTCGGCGGCGACTTCATCCGCAAGATGGTGTGGAATTACAGCCACGCCTTCCTCGTCACCGACGATGATATCCCCGGATAGACGGCCACACCGCCACAGCCGATCGGCACATCGAGGTCGATCGCGTGGTGGTGTATCGGGTTCAGCGGAGCGCTACCGCCAGCGCAATACACCGGAAAATCCAACGTGGCGATCGCACCGCTGTCGCGACCAGTCCATCGGACACGAGCCCCGCCGCACCGCGCACCATGAGCCGCGCTTGAAAAGCTGCGTACACAGCGACGGCCAATGCTGTCAACGTCATGAGCGTGCCACGTCGACTCATTTTCATTGCAGGGTTCTCCTGATTGCGATTGCCAAAGCGATAAACAAGTGTGGATGAATGGGGATCAATGTATTTCGGGGTCGGAGGTAGCAGCCCCGTCCTCCAGAAAATCAAAGTCGCAACCCTTGTCGGCCTGGGTCACGTGTTTCAAATACAGCGCGCCGAAACCGCGCGAGTACCGTGCCGCCGGCGGCGTCCAGGCGGCGCGCCGGGCGGCGAGTTCCGCCGCGCCGACCATGAGCTCGATGCGACGGCCGGCAACGTCGAGCTCGATCAGATCGCCATCACGTACCAGCGCGAGCGGTCCGCCGACATGCGATTCCGGTGCCACGTGAAGCACACACGCGCCGTAGCTGGTGCCACTCATGCGGGCGTCGGAGATGCGAACCATGTCCCGAACGCCCTGTTGCAGCAGCTTCTTCGGAATCGGCAACTGGCCCCACTCGGGCATGCCGGGCGCACCCTGCGGACCGGAGCTTTGCAGCACGATCACCGAATCCTTGTCGATATCGAGCGCCGGTTCGTCGATGCGCGCGGCCAGGTCGTTGTAGTCGCGGAACACCACGGCGCGACCAATGTGGCGCTGCAGGTGCAGCTCCATTGCCGCGGGCTTGATGACCGCCCCGTCTGGCGCCAGGTTACCCCGCAGCACCGCGAGCCCGTCGCGTTCGACGAGCGGGTTGTCGCGGGGTCGGATGACGTCGTCGTGGTAGACCTCCGCACCCTCCAGGTTTTGTCCTAACGTGCGCCCGTTGACGGTCGGGGCTTTCACATCGACAAGATCGCCAAGACGGGTCAGCAGTCCACGCAAACCGCCGGCGTAGAAGAAATCCTCCATCAGATATTTGCCGGACGGTCGAATGTTGGCGAGGACAGGCGTGCGTCGTGCCAGCGCGTCGAAACGAGCGAGATCGAGCGGTACTCCGGCGCGGCGCGCGAGGGCGATCAGGTGAACGATCGCATTAGTCGATCCTCCCAGCGCGAGTACGGTGGTCACCGCGTTGTCGATGGCGCGCGCATCGACGATATCGCGGGGACACACGTCTTCCCACACCATCTCGACGACCCGCTTGCCGGAGAGCGTCGCCATCTGGGCGTGGCGCGAATCCGCAGCGGGAATCGATGCGGCGCCCGGGAGGGTGAGCCCGATGGCCTCGGCTGCGCTCGTCATCGTCGATGCCGTGCCCATGGTCATGCAGTGCCCGGGGGCGCGCGCGATGCCCTCCTCCACGCCTTGCCAATCCTGCTCGGTGATGTTGCCGGCACGCAACTCGGCCCAGTATTTCCACGTATCGCTGCCGCTTCCCAGAAACTTGCCCTTGAAATCGCCGCGCAGCATGGGCCCGGCGGGCACGAAGATCGCAGGCAGATTCATCGACAGCGCACCCATGATCAATGCCGGCGTCGTCTTGTCGCAACCACCGAGCAGCACGCAGCCGTCAACCGGATAGCTCCGGAGCAGCTCCTCCGTTTCCATCGCGAGCAGGTTGCGATAAAGCATGGTGGTTGGCTTCTGGAATGGTTCGGAGAGCGAGATGGCGGGCATCTCCAGCGGGAATCCGCCGGCCTGCCAAACCCCGCGCTTCACTTCCTCAGCCCGTGCGCGGAAATGGCTGTGACACGGATTGATGTCGCTCCACGTATTGATGATCGCGATCACCGGCTTGCCAGCGTAGTCGGATCGCGAATAGCCCATTTGCGCTATCCGGGAGCGATGGCCAAACGCACGCAGATCGTTCACCCCGAACCAGCGATGGCTGCGAAGATCGGTGGGCGCCTTGCGTACCTTGGTCATATCGGCCTTTGAGTGTGCGCGTCGGCGGCGGGCGCCGGCAGCCCACGGCAGATTGGACGGAGCGCGGATGGTAGCGCTACCATTGCGAGTACGTCAAGGGGAGTATCGCGCTGCGTTACGCGCTCGCGCGCTCGACGATCGAAAAGCCGATGTCAATGATGCGTTGCGCAACCGCACCGCCGGCGGCGCGCGTGACAATAAGCCGTGCCGCCAGTTGGCCGATCGCGGTGCCGTCGATACGCACCGTCGTCAATGCCGGATGCGTGTCCCTGGCGAACCCGAGATCGCCGAATCCAACCACGGCCAGGCGCTTCCCCACCGCGATGCGGCGTGCATGCGCCTCGATGATCACCCCCAGCGCAAGGGCATCCGAACTGCAGAACACCGCATCGAGGTCAGGATGCTGCCGGAGCAAGGTCGCGAGTCCGATGCGTCCGCTGCCGAGCGTCGTCGGCGCCGGGGTGAAACAGGTCGGCATTTCGCGATTGCGTGCACCCCGAGATCCCAATCGTGCCGCGGCCTCGACAAATCCCTTGCGGCGCAAGCCCGCACGATGGTCGTCGCCGGTGACGATCGCCAGTTTTCGCCGGCCGCACGCATGGAGAAATTCAGCGACTGCTGCCCCGGCCCGTTCATGTGAAAAACCGACCAGCATGTCAATGGGCGTCGGTGTGAGATCCCAAGTTTCAACCACGGGAATGCCGGACGCGAGAAGCCGCCTGCGACCTGCCGCCGAATGCATGATGCCGGTCAGAACGATGCCGTCTGGCCGCCGTCCGATAATCGCATCCAGCAACGCGTCCTCGCGCGACTCGATGTAGCCGCTTTGCCCGAGCATCAATTGGTACCCGGAGTCCTCGAGCGCTTCGGTCAGGGCCTGAATCGTCTCCAGGAATACGGGACCGGAAATGGTGGGGACCAAGGCCGCGACTAAACGGCTTTTGCTGGAAGCAAGCCCGCCAGCCATCAGGTTGGGAACGTAGCCCGAGCGCGCCACGGCCGCGCGTACGCGTTTCAGCGTGTCAGGCGAAACCCGATCGGGCGAGTTAAGTGCACGGGATGCGGTAATCGCAGCCACGCCCGCCAGCTTGGCTACGTCGGCGAGGATGACACTGCCAGTGCCACGGCGGCCACGGCGTCCGTGGTAAGCCGTATTGCCGATCTTGGCCGTCGTGGATTCCCTGGTCATGAATCATTCTAATTCAATCGACCGTGGCATCGCTACCATTGCTATGTTCCGCAGCCAGCCTTCAAGGTCGTGAATCTCCTAACGTTTTGATCGTTTGGGGGCGGCGATTGCGCTCGGCGCGCACATGGCAACGCCTCGTCAGGAGAACCCGTCCAAATCACGCGCCATCGTGAATGCGACGCAGCAGGTTGTGGTGCCTTGCGCCGCGTTCTTTGCGTCTCAACAGATGATCGCCGGCGCAGTTACTGCACTCGGGTAGAACCCCTTTTTTGCAGAGGCCAGTTCGGCCAGGAGCGGCGCCGGCGTCCAGAAGTCCGGCCCGAATCGGTCACTGAACCGAAGAATCGCCGCGTGCACGTTAGCAAGACCGAGCTGATCGGCATGGAACATCGGGCCGCCCCGCCAGGCAGGAAAACCGTAGCCGTGCAACCAGACGATGTCCACGTCCACGGGACGCGCCGCTACCCTTTCAGTCAGAATCTTCGCGCCTTCGTTGATCATGCTATAGAGACAGCGTTGCAGAATTTCCTCATCATCGATGGCACGCCACGCGATGCCGGCTTGCCTCGCGTGCTCGATGATGAGTTGCTCTATCGCCGGGTCGGGGATCGGCACGCGGCTGCCTTTTTCGTAGCGATACCAGCCGGCGCCGGTCTTCTGTCCGAATCGTCCCATTGCGCACACCTTGTCGAGCAGATTGCAATCGCGTGCGCCGGGCTTTCTCAAATGCGCCCGTGCCTTGCGATTGCGCCACCCGATGTCGAGGCCGGCAAGATCGCCGACGGCGAACGGGCCCATGGCAAAGCCGAAATCCGTAAGCACTTTGTCAACTTGTCGCGGGGTCGCGCCCTCCTCGAGCAGGAAATACGCCTCGCGATTGCGCTGCGCAAGCATGCGGTTGCCGACGAAACCGTCGCTGTCGCCCACGAGCACCGCCACCTTGCCGATCGCCTTGCCGATCTTCATCACGGTGACCAGGACATCGGGAGCGGTCTTGTTCGCGCGCACGTTTTCGAGGAGCCGCATGACATTGGCCGGACTGAAGAAGTGCATCCCCACGACGTCCTGCGGCCGCCGCGTGAACTCGGCGATCGCGCTCACGTCGAGATACGACGTATTGGTGGCGAGAATCGCGCCGGGTCGCGCAACGGCGTCGATCTGCTCGAATACCTTGCGCTTGACGTCCAGATCCTCGAACACGGCCTCGACGATCAGATCGACTTCGGCGAGGTCGGCATAGGACAACGTCGGACTGATCAAACTCAGCCGTTTATCCATCTCGGCCTGCGACAGTCCTCCACGCGCAGCCGTTGCCGCGTAGTTATTGCGGACGAACCCCAGACCACGCTCGAGCGCCTGGGCATCGACTTCGAGCAGCCGAACGGGAAAGCCGGCATTGGCAAAGCACATGGCGATGCCGCCGCCCATCGTTCCCGCGCCGATGACGGCGACCTGCTTCACCGCCCGCGCAGCGATGTCGCTCGCAAGTCCCGGTACCTTGGCGACCTCGCGCTCGCCCAGGAAAGCGTGGCGCAGCGCGGCTGCCTGCGGCGATGCCCGCAATTCCAGGAACAGCTCGCGTTCGCGCTTCAACCCTTCTGCGAGAGACAGTGTGCATGCTGCGCGGACCGCATCGATGCAGTATTGCGGCGCGAGGAGGCCCCGCTGCTTCTTCCTGGTGGCGCTCTCGATCTCCACGAACACGGCGTTGTCCGCGGGTGGCACGTGAAGCTGCCCCGTTCGCCGCGGCGGTCGACCAGCCTCGATCAGTCGATGCGCAGAGCTAAGCGCGGCCTGCACGAGATCGCCATCGGCAATTTCGTCGATCGCGCCCTGCTCGAGCGCCCGTGTGGCATCGACGGGGTTGCCCGTGGTAATCCATTGCAGCGCCTCCGCGACACCGACCAGACGGGGCAACCTTTGCGTTCCACCCGCGCCCGGCATCAGGCCGAGCTTGACTTCCGGAAGGCCCACTTTCGCATCCCGCGATGCGATTCGATAATGACTCGCAAGTGCAATCTCGAAGCCTCCGCCCAGCGCGGTACCGTGCAACGCCGCCACCACGGGTTTGCTCGATTCCTCGATTACTTGCGTGACTTCGGGCAGGTGCGGCGGCTCGGGCGTCTTTCCGAACTCCGTTACGTCGGCGCCGGCGATGAAGGTGCGGCCCGCGCAACAAATTACTACGGCGCGAACCGAGGCGTCGGCAAGCGTCGATCGAAGCGCTGCCAACAAGTCGGCTCGAACCGCGCGCGAGAGTACGTTCACCGGCGGGTTATCAACGGTGATCAATGCCACATCGGTCTCCACTCTTAGACCAACCGGCGACGGTGCCTGAACGGACACGCTCGCTCCCTAATACGTCTCGATGTGCAGACGGCTCTTCGCCAACAATTGCGGCTTCAGCGCATCCCAGTCGAGGCCGTGCGCCTGGCACACGTCGCGGAAGGCATCGATGACGCCCTCTTCCATGCCTTTGAGACCGCAGAGATAAATGTAGCAGCTGTCGTCCTGGATCATCTGCACGACTTTCTCGGCACGCTCTCGAATGCGATCCTGCACATACGTTTTCGGTTGACCCTGAGCCCGGGAGAACGCGAAGTTGATATCGATGAAGTCCTTGGGCAATTTCATCAACGGCCCAAAATACGGGAGTTCCTCCGCCACCCGGGCGCCAAAGAAAAGCAGAAGCTCCCCACCTTCATTCAACGCTCTGCGTCGACGCCGTCGCTCAGTCATGGCGCGCATCGGTGCCGAACCAGTGCCGGTACAAATCATCATCAACGACGCCCCGGGATGATTCGGCATCAGATAGCTGGTGCCGTACGGACCGACGACTTTTACCTGTTCACCGATCCCGAGATCGCACATGTAGTTCGACCCGACGCCCACGACCGGCTTGTCCTCGTGATCAGCGGTCACCCGCTTGATCGTCAGGGCGACATTGTTGTATTGAGGCCGCTCGCCGTCGCGCGGACTCGCTACCGAATAGAGGCGGACATGGTGCGGCTTGCCGTTCGGGTCGACTCCAGGCGGAAGGATGCCGAAGGTCTGCCCCTCAAGGACCGGGAACGCGGTATTGCCGAAGTCGAGCACGATGTGGCGGATATCCGCCGAGGCGCCGGCTGCTGTCAGGCGATGGTTGCCGGCGACCGTTGCGATCGCGGGCTTCGCCTGCGAATACAAGTTGACGTACGGATGTGACGCCGACCATGGCGGCGAAGCCGGTCCACCCTGGCCGGCGGTCGCGATTTCGGTCAGTTGCCGCACGTCGTTCGGAACGTCGACCTGCGATCCCACTTCCATTTCGCTCGGTGGCGGCAGGCTATCCCACGAATACTGATCGTCCAGCGTGTACGGCGTGGCCTTGAGAACCTGGTGCCAGTGGTCGATCGATCCTGTCGGACACGGCGACACGCAAGCGTTGCAGTTATTGCAGATCGCGAAGTCGACCACGTAATTGCGCGAGTCATGCGTGATCGCATTCACCGGACAAGTGGCCTCGCAGGTGTTGCACCGAATGCAGACCTCCGGATCGATCAGGTGCTGCAACGCATATTCGGCGCTCGGGACGGCGGCGGCCATTTACTACTCCTCCAAAAACTGCAGAGCCGGGCGTGCGCGCGGCCGTTGCCAGGCCATCAGTTGAAGCGCACGTACTCGAAGCTCACCGGTTGCCGGTTAATGCCGATCATCGGCGGCGCGATCCAGTTGGCGAATTTCCCCGGCTCGACGACACGTCCCATCAGCGACCCGACAAAAGCCAGGTCCTCCGGTGTCGGGAGCCACTTGTCGACGTTGGCGTTCCACTCCGCTTCGGAGATGACGCGTCCTTCGGGTGAGATGCGGGCCTCGGAGAGCGTTCCGATCTTCCGATGAAACGCCTTGTGCGGCACCTTGAGCCGGAACGGAATGCCCGCCTTCTCGATCACCTTGTTCCAGCGCTCGACGCCACCCACCGAATCCTTGATGTAGTCGTCGCGCAGAACTTCGTTCAAGGCATTGAGCATCGGCACCTCGTGGTCGTTGATCTTGCCATCGACGACGTTCAGCACGCGATAGGTTTGACCCTTGAGCAAGTGGTCGTCGTTGCGCTTGGTTTCCTCGAACCGGCCCTTCAGCCCGGCGGTGTAGAAAGTCGCCGCGTTGGAGGACTGATCGGCGCCGAAGAGATCGATCGTCACGCTGTAATGGAAATTCAGGTACCGCTGGATCGTCGGGAGATCGATTGCACCCAGCGCACGGACCTTCGCCGGATCGTCGGTCTTGTGTTCGTTCATGACATCGCAGGTACGCTGGATCACCCGCGACACGCCCGACTCGCCGACGAACATGTGATGCGCTTCTTCCGTCAGCATGAACTTCGTCGTGCGCGCCAATGGCTCGAAGCCGGACTCGGCGAGTGCACATAGCTGGAACTTGCCATCGCGGTCGGTGAAGTAGGTGAACATGAATAACGACAACCAATCCGGCGTCTTCTCGTTGAACGCGCCCAGAATCCGCGGATTATCGGCGTCGCCGGAGCGCCGCGTGAGCAGCGCCGCCGCTTCCTCCCGGCCATCGCGGCCGAAGTAACGGTGCAGCAAATACACCATCGCCCACAAGTGGCGGCCCTCCTCGACGTTCACCTGAAACAGATTGCGCAGGTCATACAGCGACGGGCAGGTGAGGCCGAGGTGACGTTGCTGCTCGACCGAAGCGGGCTCGGTGTCACCCTGCGTCACGATGATGCGACGCAGGTTGGCGCGGTGCTCGCCGGGGACCTCCTGCCACACTGGCTCGCCCTTGTGCTCGCCGAAATTGATCTTGGCACCGTCCGGGACCGGGTTGAGAAAGATTCCCCACCGGTAGTCGGGCATCTTGACGTGTCCGAACTGCGCCCATCCATCACGCTCTACGCTTACCGCGGTTCGCAGGTAGACGTCGTAATGGCTCGAGCCGTCCGGCCCCATGTCGCGCCACCAACGGAGGAACTCCGGCTGCCAGTGTTCCAGAGCGCGCTGAAGCGTGCGGTCCTCCGCCAGGTTCACGTTGTTGGGAAT
>JANXZT010000091.1 GCA_025355395.1 Betaproteobacteria bacterium | reverse complement strand
CTTCCCAACCCGAGAAATCGTCGAACGCGCGGTCGGTGACGCGAATCGTATGCCGCCGGATGAACTCCGCACCTTCTCGTGCGCCGTCTTCCGGGTGCTTCAGCGCGCATTCCCATTCGAGCACCGCCCAGCCGGCATAGTCGTACTGCGCGAGCTTAGAAAAGATCGCGGTGAAATCGATCTGGCCATCGCCGAGCGAGCGAAAGCGGCCAGCGCGATCGATCCATGGTTGATAGCCGCCGTAGACACCCTGCCGCCCGGTGGGCCGGAATTCGGCGTCCTTGACGTGGAACGCCTTGATCCTGGAGTGATAGATGTCGACGAATGCCAGATAGTCTAGCTGCTGCAGCACAAAGTGACTCGGATCGTAGAGCATGTTGCACCGGGGATGGTCGTCGACTTTCTCCAGAAACATTTCGAACGTGATCCCGTCGTGCAGGTCTTCGCCCGGGTGAATTTCGTAGCACACGTTGACGCCGGCTTCGTCGAAGCGATCGAGCAGCGGCCGCCATCTCGCCGCAAGCTCGGCAAAGCCGGTATCGACGAGGCCCGCCGGCCGTTGCGGCCACGGATAGAGATAGGGCCAGAGCAGCGCGCCCGAGAACGTGACATGGTCGGTCAGACCCAGCTTTCGCGATGCGGCAGCCGCCGACTCGAGCTGGGTCGTCGCCCAGGCCTGGCGCGCCGCCGGCTTGCCCCGCACCTCCGCGGGCGCGAACGCGTCGAAGGCGCCGTCGTACGCCGGGTGCACGGCGATCAACTGACCCTGCAGATGCGTCGAGAGCTCGGTGATCGCGATGCCGCACTCGCGCAGCGTGCCGGCGACTTCGTCGCAGTAAGTCTGGCTGTTCGCCGCGAGGGCGAGATCGAACAACCTGCGGTCCCACGTGGGCAATTGAACGCCCCGGAAACCGAGCGCGGCCGCCCATTCCCCGATCGAGCGTAGCGAGTTGAATGGTGGCTCGTCGGCGGCGAACTGGGCGAGGAAAATCGCCGGGCCCTTGATGGTCTTCATAGTTTCTCCTGAATGGTCCGATGCGTACGTTGGCACTCCGGCGCGTCGATTTGGCAGGGCAGTCCGTCCCGCCTCGGACGCATTTTCCCTCATTTTCCGGTTGACAACACATTTTTGGACCTTTATTCTAAATGGACTATCGTTCCACAATTCTGAGATGTCTGCCATTATCGACCGTGCGCTCGTCCTGCTCGAAAGGCTGTCGCTGGCCACCCACGGCGTGGCGCTCGCGGACATCTGCCGCGACTGCGAGATCGCCAAAGGCACCGCGCACCGGCTGCTTGCGCACCTCATCAAGCGCGGCTACGTGCGGCAATGCGTCGACGACGGGTTGTACATGCTGACGCTGCAGCTGCCGCTTCTTTCGGCGCACTACGTCCAAGGCCAGGGCTTCCCCGATATCTGCCAGCCGCAGCTCGATCGCTTGGCGGAATTATCGGGCGAGCTGGTGCGCCTCGCGTGGCTGGACGAAAACCGCCTCGTGTTCATCGCCGAGGCGCAGCGCGCCGCGCGCGGACTGCGCTACGACGCTAACCTGGGGCAGGTGGCCACGCTGCACGTCACCGCCGTCGGTAAGAGCTGGCTCTCGACGATGCCGCCGGAAGAGGTGGTCAAGCGCGTTCGGGAGCAGGGCCGCCTGCTCGATCCCAAGCTCGGCAGCCGGGCGATCAAGTCGGAGAAGGAGTTGCTCACCGAAGTGGCACGCACCCGCCGGCGCGGTTATGCGCTCGCGGTCGACGAAGGCGAAGTGGGTGCCGCGGCCGTCGGCGTGTCGATCATGACCCACGGTTCCGCACCGGCATTCCTCGGCGCCCTGGCGATCATCGGGCCCGCAGCCCGGCTGCAACGCGCCTGTCTCGTCGAATTCGTGCCCGCCCTGCGTGCCGCCGCCGACGCAATCGCGGAACTTTGGCCGCTGCGCTCGTTCTGCCGCAAGGCGGGCCCCGCCTCAATGCGCCAGTAGCGCCCCATCGAACATCGCATTAACCAACACAACGGAGTTCATCGTGGAAAAGGTACTCATCGTCGTCGGCGACGCGTCAGAGACAGTCGACACGCTTTATCCGTACTACCGGTTGCAGGAGGATGGTTTTCTCCCGGTGGTGGCGGGTCCCGAGAAACGGCCATTCCAGATGGTGCTGCACGAGGTCAAGCCCGGCTGGACCATCACCAAGGAGTGGGAGGGCTACACGATTGACGCCGACATCGCGTTTCGCGACATTGACGAGACCGAGTATCTCGGCATTTTTTTCAGCGGTGGACGCGCTCCAGAGTACATCCGCTACGACCCGGATCTCATTCGCATCACGCGCCACTTCTTTGCGACCAACAAGCCGATCGCCAGCGTCTGCCATGGGGTCGAAGTGCCGGCGCGCGCCGGCTGTGTGGAGGGACGGCGGATGGCCACCGTCGCCAAGTGCCAGTTCGACCTCGAGATCTGCGGCGGCACCTTCGTGGATGAGCCCTGCGTCGTCGACCGCAATCTCGTCAGCGGACGTACGTTCCATGACCATGGACGGTACATGGGTGCATGGATGCGCCTGTTGCGCGAAGCCCGGGATGCGAAGGCGACACGGGGCAGCGAATTGGCCAAGGCCTCGATCTGAGCCGGGGGATTTGAACAATGTCTGACTTCAGGATCAGCATTTGCAGCGGCAGCTACGGGCGCGCCGATCTGTTCACCATCGTCGACCGTGTCGCAGCCCACGGCTACGACGGGGTTGAGATCACGGTGATGTACCACGCCGACCCCGCGGAGACATCGCCACAACGCCGACGCGACATCCGGCGCCATCTCGAAGAGAGCGGCGTCGCGATCAGCGCGCTGCATTTCATTTTCGGCCCAAGTCTCAAGATGACGGCCGACGAGCCGTCGGATCGTGCGCGCGTCACCCAGCAGATCGATTCAGTCGTCGATCTCGCCCACGATCTCCAGGCGCCGATCGTTGTCATCGGCGGCGGCGGGGTGCGCGCCGTGCCCGCAGGGCTCGACCGCGACACCGGCGAGAAGCGCGTGATCGAGGTCCTTGCCAACTCCGCCCGGCGCGGGGAAGGCCTGGGCGTGGGGATCGGACTTGAGGCCATCAATCGTTACGAAACCAACCTCGGGTGTACGCTCGGCGATTGCAAGCGCCTGGTGCAGGCGACCGGCTCGCGGGCAATGAAGATCGTCGGCGACACATTCCACATGAACATCGAGGAAGCGTCGATGCCCGACGCGATCGTCGACGCCGGTCCGCTCCTAGGGCACCTGCAGATCGAAGACAGCCACCGGCTTTCCCCGGGAGGCGGCCACATCCATTTCCCGCCGATCATCGAGGCACTGCGCCGGATCGGCTACCAGGGATTTCTTTCGTTCGAGTTCTTCTGGATCGCACCCGAGTTGCCATATTTGCCGACGTTCGAAGCCTGCGATGCGGAAGCCGCGCGCGGGCTAAAGGCGTTGCGCGCGCTGCTCGGGGCAGCATCCGGCGGGGCCGGGCGAACACGACCGTAAACCAGCAGCAAATCAAGGCGGACAGGAGGGAGCATGAGCATCCAGAACGGAAGGGTGGTTGTCGTAATCGGAGCGGGCAGCAAGGGCGGAATCGCTTACGCGTGTGCCCAGACGCTGGCGGAGCAGGGCGCCAAGGTCGCGATCGCCGATCTGAACGCGGCGAAGCTGCCGGAACTGGCGAGCGCGCTGCCCGGCGGCGCCGTGCACTCGACGCACGCTATGGACGTCACCGATTCGGCGTCCGTGGAAAAGGCGCTGGATGAAATGGTCGCCCGTCACGGCCAGATCGACGGCGCGATCGTCGCCTCCGGCGTGCTGTACAACCAGCCGTTTCTCGACATCACGATGGACGGGTGGGACAAGACCTTCGCCGTCAATTGCCGTGGCGCATTCATCGCGAGCCAGGCCGTCGCGAAACGCCTGCACGCTCAGGGCAAGGGCGGCCGCATCGTCGCCATCGCCTCCAACGCCGGATTCACGCCCCGATTGTCAACGGCCTCCTACGGGGCCTCGAAGGCCGCCGTGATCCAGCTGGTCCGGTGCATGGCGCTCGAGCTGGCAAAATTCAACATCACCGTCAACGCGCTGTGTCCGGGCTCCACCGCCACGTCGATGGCGATCGATGTGCAGGCCGGTGGCGATATGACGCGCCTCGCCGGCGTGATTCACGGCAGCATCGAGCAATGGCGCACTGGCATTCCGTTGGGCCATCTCGCCGAGCCGTCCGACCAGGCCGCGATGGCGGCGTTTCTGATGAGTGATGGCGCCCGCCATATCACCGGCCAGGTGATCACCGTGGACGGCGGGCAGACGTTTTACTAAACCTGCCGTGACTCAGAGCAGAGCCGTGCGCCGACGATCACGCCTTGGGGGTTCGCCCTGGGTGTGGTTCACGCCGCTGCTCGTTCTTTTGCTCATCGTCACGCTGTATCCACTCGGTTTCGTGTTCTGGATGAGCGCTCAGAAGACCCAGTATTTCGATCTGGTCGGATTCGTGGGCCTCAAGAACTATATCGGCGTGTTCCGGTCGCAGGCGTTCTGGGACAGCTCCCGGGCGTCGCTCATCTTCGTGTTCGGATCCCTCGGCGTGGCCCTGCCGGCCGGGCTGATCGCCGCCATCGTGTCCAACGAGCTCG
>JANXZT010000077.1 GCA_025355395.1 Betaproteobacteria bacterium | reverse complement strand
CACGCGGGGCCCCTGCTCGGTCCACGCCACGTCGGCCTCCGCCGTGCCTGCACCGTGCATGCTCCCGTGGGGTCGGCCTCCCGAGTCGATTCGGCCCGGTCGCATCCCCACCAACTGCACGCGGGGCCCCTGCTTCCAGCCTCACGCCTCGGCCTCCGCATAGTTGAGCGAAATCCAGTTCTGATATTCCTTGCTGGTCACAGCGCGAAGCCATTCGGAATGATCGAGATACCATTTGACGGTGCGTGCAAGGCCGCTCTCGAAGGTTTCGGCGGGCAGCCAGCCGAACTCGGTGCGGATCTTGGTTGCATCGATTGCGTAGCGCCGGTCGTGCCCGGGCCGGTCCTGCACAAAGGTAACAAGGCTACCGTAATCGCGCGCAGCGGCGTGCTTTCCCAGAACGCGGCAAATAGTTTGCACGACGTCGATGTTGGCCCGCTCGGCATTGCCACCGATGTTGTAGGTCTGTCCGACACGCCCCTTCGCAAGCACCATGCGCAGCGCGGCGCAATGGTCTCCCACATACAGCCAGTCGCGGACGTTGCGTCCGTCGCCGTACACCGGCAGCGGCTTGCCGGCGAGTGCATTCACGATCATAAGGGGGATCAACTTCTCGGGAAACTGCAGTGGCCCGTAGTTGTTGGAGCAGTGGGTAGTGAGTGTGGGGAGGCCGTAGGTGTGGTGATAGGCCCGCACGAGATGGTCCGACGCCGCCTTGGACGCGGAATAGGGGCTGTTCGGTGCGTAGCCGGTGCTTTCCTTGAACGCCGGGTCATCCGGTGCGAGGGATCCATAGACTTCGTCGGTGGAAACGTGCAGGAAGCGAAACGCCTCGCGCTCAGCCAGCGCCAGCTCGGACCAGTGCGCGCGCACCGCGTCGAGCAGCGTGAAGGTGCCTACCACGTTGGTATCGATGAATTCGGCGGGGCCGTGGATCGATCGATCGACGTGGCTTTCGGCCGCGAAGTTGACGATGGCGCGCGGGCGATGCAGGGCGAGCAGCCTTTGCAACAACTTGCGATCGCCGATATCCCCGCGCACGAACACATGGCGTGGATCGTTTCGCAGCGGCGACAGGTTGCCGAGATTGCCAGCGTAGGTCAGCTTGTCGAGGTTCAATACCGGCTCGTCGACCTGCGCAAGCCAGTCGAGGACGAAGTTGGCGCCGATGAAACCCGCACCACCTGTAACAAAAATCATGCGCGCCTCCCTAGCTGCAATTCTAGCAGGGGCCTCCGGGTCATCGATGCGCGCCGTAGTAACTCTTGTACCAATCGACGAAACGGGCAAGGCCTTCGGCGAGCGGCGTCCTCGGCGCAAAGCCCGTGACCGCGTGCAGGCGCTCGATCGAGGCATAGGTGGCGGGTACGTCGCCCGCCTGCATTGGGAGATACCGCTTGTTCGCACGCCGGCCCAGAAGATCTTCGAGCGTGGCGATAAACGTTTCAAGCTCCACGGCGATACTGTTCCCGATGTTGTAGATGGCAGACGGATCGTCCTGCGCTACCGCGGGCGGGCACTGCAGCACGCGCACGACGCCTTCGACGATGTCGTCTACATAGGTGAAGTCGCGGCGCATCCTGCCGCCGTTGAACACGTCGATGATCTCGCCGGCAAGGATTGCCCGCGCAAAGATCATTGGTGACATGTCCGGCCGTCCCCACGGGCCGTAAACCGTGAAAAAGCGCAGCCCCGTGGTCGGCAGCCGATAGAGATGGCTGTAGCTGTGGGCCATCAATTCGTTGGCCCTCTTGGTCGCGGCATAAAAGCTGACCGGGTGATCGACGCGTTGGTCCTCGGAAAACGGCAGCGTGTGATTGCTCCCATAGACGCTCGAGCTCGATGCGTAAACGAGGTGATCGATGCCGGAACTACGGCATCCTTCGAGCACATTGCCGAAGGCGACCACGTTGTTGCGCGTATAGGCTTGCGGATTGATGAGCGAGTACCGCACGCCGGGTTGCGCCGCCAGATGAACGACACTGGTGAACCCGCCCGGCTCGAATAGCGACGCGACCGCGCCGGCCTCCGCGAGATCGAGGCGTAGCAACCGGAATGCGGGGTGTTGGAGAAGGCGCGCGGCTCTCGCTTCCTTGAGCGCCACGTCGTAGTAGGGATCGAAGTTGTCGACGCCGACCACCGAAATTCCGTCGTCGAGGAGCCGCGCAGCCACATGCATGCCAATGAAGCCGGCGCAGCCGGTAACGAGGATGTTCATAGGCGCGCCCGCTCGCGAGCGTCGGGCCGCATGGGAAGACCCCTCATGACGCCCGCTTGCGCGCGTTCTGCTCGCGGAGCTTGGCGTATTTGATGAAGCTCGCGCCGCACCCGATGGCGATGTGCACGAGTCCGGGCAGTCCGTCCAGCCATCCGAGCCGGAAAAAATAGAAGCGAATGAAACGCACCAGCGGTGAAAGCACAATGCGTGCAGCGCTGGTGCGCTCGCCTCGCGCATGCATTGCCTGCGCCTGCAGCGTCGTATACCGGTTCTGCTTGTCGAGATAGTGTTCGAGGGACTCGGCCGACGCGTGCAGGAGATCGCCGTGCAGGCGCGCGACGGGCCCCTGTGCCACCACGCGCTCGTGCACCGCATCTTCGCTCCACCGGGCACGGCGGCGATCGAAAAGACGCGTGTTCCAGTCGGGATAGCCTTCGCCGTGGGCAAGCCAGCGTCCCAGGAAGCGATTGCGCCGCGCCATCGCGTACGCCGTGGGCAGGCCCTTTGCCTCCTGTTCGCGATGCGCTTCCAGCGCCCGCTGCATCGAAACCGCGAGTTCCGGCGATAGACGCTCGTCGGCATCGAGGCATATCACCCAGTCGTGGCTGGCCTGCGTAATTGCAAAATTCTTCTGTGGTCCAAACCCGAGCCAGGGCTTAAGGATCACCCGGGCGCCATGGCGATGCGCAATTTCCACGGTATCATCGAAGCTCCCCGAATCGACGACGACGATTTCCGCGGCGAACGGCACCGACGCAAGACAGGCGGCCAGCTCGGCGGCGGCGTCGCGCGTAATCACGCAAAGGCTCAAAGCGGTTGTCATGTCCAAACGGCTGCGAGGCTCACGTGCTGCGCCAAGGATCATGCCGGCATCCTGTTTTACGCCCGCGCTTTTGGCAGATCACAGGCCGGAATTCATCGAGTATTGCAGCGGTGAGGAAGAAGGCCGGAAACCGCCGGCCATGCATCATGCCCCGGCACCACGCAGGCTGCGCGCATTCTACGTTGTTTCAGGACCTCGTTCGTGAGCGGCGTGCTCGTCATTCGACCGTCGTCGCTGGGCGATGTGGTGCACGCCCTTCCTATCGTCGCCGACATTGCACGGCACGCCCCCCATCTCGAAGTGGAGTGGGTGGCGGAGGACGCGTTTGCGCCACTGGTGCGGTTGCATCCCGGCATACGACGGGTGATCCCGGTCGGTCTGCGGCGCTGGCGCCATCATCTGCTCGAGCGCGGAACATGGGCCGAATTCGACGCGTTTCGCCGTGCCGTCCGCGAACATCGGTATGCGGCGGTGCTGGATCTGCAGGAGCAAATGAAAGGCGCCATCATGGCGCGCCTCGCCCGCGGCCCGCGCCACGGCTTCGCTCGCGGGAGCGTACGCGAGCCCGCCTCGACCTTTTTGCACGACATTCATCACGCTATCGATCCCGCCCTGCACTTCGAGGATCGGTGCCGGATGCTTGCCGGTGGGGCGTTGGGATATCGGCCGGAGGATGCACCGCGCTACGGCCTCATGCCGCCGTCCATGCCACCCGGGTTTGTTCCCGACGCGCCGTACGCCGTTTGCGTGCATGCGACAAGTCGCGACGACAAGCTTTGGCCGCAGGCGCGTTGGCATACATTGCTCACCGGGCTGGGAGTCGCCGGGCTTTGCTCATTGCTGCCGTGGGGGTCGGCCGCGGAGCGCGTGCGCAGCGAAGAAATCGCCCGTGGGCACCCCCATGCGAGTGTGCCTCCCCGGCATGCTTTGCCGGCAATCGCTGCAATGCTTCGATGCGCCACGGTCGTCATCGGCGTCGATACCGGGCTCGTCCATCTCGCGGCAGCGCTCGGGACGCCAACCATTGCGCTTTTTACGCGAACCGATCCGGTGCGCGCCGGCGTTTCGATTGCCGGCCCTCATGCCGTGGATCTGGGCGGTATTGGGACCGTGCCCACGGCTGACGCAGTCCTCGCCGTGGTGCAAGGCATGTTGCGAGTATCGCCACCATGTTGACGACCGCGAGCGCGAGCACCGCCTACACTTTGCTCTGGCACGTGGTGTTGCCGTGGCTGCCGGTGCGATTGTGGTGGCGTGGCCGAAAAGAGCCTGGCTATCGTGAATACATTGCGGAGCGCTTCGGCCGCTACATGACCTCCACCACTGGGCCGGTGCTGTGGGTGCACGCTGTCTCCCTGGGTGAGACGCACGCGGCGCGTCCGGTCATAGAACGCCTGTTGAACGAGTTTCCGCAAGCGACGGTGCTGCTGACACACATGACCGCCACGGGCCGCGCCGCCGGCGCTGTGATCGCGAGTGATCGCATGGTACAAGCCTGGCTCCCTTACGATCTGCCACGCTTTGTCGATAACTTCCTCGCTCATTTCAAGCCGGCGGCCGGCATGCTCCTCGAAACGGAAGTGTGGCCGAACCTGATCGCTGCGGCACAGCGGCGGGGTATTCCACTATTCCTCATTAACGCACGCCTTTCGGCGCAATCGGCAAGAGGTTATGCGCGGGTGGCCGCGCTGACACGCGCGGCCTTGAGCGCGCTCACCGGCGTCGCTGCGCAAACGGTGCAGGATGGCGCGCGCCTGGAATCACTGGGATCGCCGCGGGCGTTGATCACCGGTAACCTCAAGTTCGACATCGCAACGCCGGCCGCAGCGGTGGCGTCGGGTCGACTGCTGCGCGAGCGCCTGGGCCAGGAGCGCCGGGTATGGTTGGCCGCGTCGACCCGCGAAGGCGAGGAGACGCTTCTCCTCGATGCCCTGGCTGCACATTCGCTGCCGGAGGACGCACTCACCGTCATCGTGCCGCGCCATCCGCAACGCTTCGACGCTGTCGCACGACAGCTCGATGATCGGCGAATGAGCTACGTGCGCCGCAGCAGCAATGCACCGGTGCCCCCAGCGGTACCCATTGTCCTCGGCGATTCCGTGGGCGAGATGGCGATGTACTGCGTCGCGGCCGATGTGGTGCTGATGGGTGGGAGCCTCCTGCCATTGGGCGGACAAAACCTTATCGAGCCCCTCGCCGCGGGCAAGCCCACCATGGTCGGTCCACACATGTTCAATTTTGCGGAAGCGACACGCAATGCGGTCGCCGCGGGTGCGGCGTTGCAGGTTGGCAGTGCCGGTGAAGCGATAACGGCAATAGGTGCGCTGCTCTGCGATGCCGCGCGGCGTGAGTGCATGCAAGCGGCGGCGGCGCGATTCATGGCGGCGCACGCCGGCGCCACTGATCGATTATGGAGCTGGCTTGTGCCACAACTGCGCGAGGCAATGGGCGGAGCACGCGCGTCAGAAGGGGCTGAAGTGGGGTCAGACACGACTTTCCCACAATAATTGCGCGGGGCGCTCCGATCGACTCAACCCGTAAAGTCGTGTCTGACCCCACTTCAGCCCGCAAGGCGGCGATTGATCTCGTCCAGATCCGCTTGGGTAAGGATGCCGGCCGCTGCTTTCAGACGCAGCGTTCCGATGAGGTAGCCAAAATAGGCCTGCGCCAGGTCGCGCCGGGTCTGGAACACCGTCTGCTGCACGTTGAGCACGTCGAGCGTCGTGCGCACACCGACCTCCAACCCGAGCTTGTTGGACTCATAGGCCGTTTGCGCCGAGACGAGTGCCTGCTCGAAGGCCTTGACCGAGGCCGCCGCGCTGGTGACTCCGGTGAATCCGGTTTGCGCGAGAAACAGCGCGTTGCGGCGGTTGGTCTCGAGATCCTGGCGCGAGCGCTCACGCAACGCCGTCGCTTCCCGAATCCGGGACTCGATTGCGCCGCCCTGATAAATCGGCACCACCGCCTGCAGCCCAAGCAATACCGTGCGGCCGCGGGTATCGGCGCTGCTCGCTATGCCGCTGCTGGAAACCGAGCCCGTCGCGCCGTTCTGCCCGAAGTTCGCGACCAAATCCAGTGTGGGGTAGTGCGCTGCGCGCGCGCGCTCGATTTCGAGCGATGCGATGTCGAGGTTCGATTGCGCAATGCGCACCGAGTAGTTGTCCTTGAGCGCGCGAGCGATCCATGCTTCGAGATCGTTCGGTTCCGGCAAACCCGGCTCGAATCCAGGGCCCAGGCGCTTAAGGTCCCCTGGGTTGCGGCCGATGATCGCCCGCAGCGCAGTGCGCTTGTTGTCGAAGTCGTTGAGCGCCGCAATCTCCTGTGCGCCAATCGTATCGAAACGCGCCTGCGCCTCGTTGGTATCGGTAATCGTGGCCACGCCCACTTCGAAATTGCGCCTGGCCTGCGCCAGCTGCTCGGAAACCGCCGCCTTCTGGCTTTGTGCGAGCTCGACGGTGAACTGCGCCAGCAGGACATCGAAATAGGCCTGCGCCACTCGCACGATGAGGTCCTGGCGCGCGGCATCAAGGATGTAATCGGCCTGCGTTACCTGCTCGCGCGCCTGGCCGAGCGCCACCACGTTCTGCAGGCGGAACAGCGGTTGCGACGCCGAGATGGTGTAGCCGAAATTCACGAAATTGTTGCTGCCGACCACTGGCGGGCTCACCCGCACTTCCTGCCGGTTGTCGTTGAGCGAAAGGGTGGCGGCCGCATTGACAGTCGGCAACAGACCGGCACGCGCTTGCGGAACGCGTTCCTGAGTGGCCGCCCAAGTGGCGCGGGCGCCGGCGAGCACCGGGTCGTTCTCCTGCGCCTCGCGATAGACCTCGATCAGGTCTTCGCCGATGGCGGGGGTAGAGGGGCTTAAGGCGAGGGTGGCCGCGACGGCGGCGGCCAAGCTGCGATGCCTTATTCTCATCAGCCTCTTTTTGCGGATAGTCCGTGGCGCCAACGGGTCCGACACTGGCTTCCCTTCAATACCGTTGCATGGCCGGGTCCACGGCGCCGGCCCACGCCGCGATGCCCCCACGCAGGTTGTAGAGGTCCGTGAATCCTGTGCTCGCCAGGAACATCGCCGCCTGCTGGCTGCGCGCGCCAAGGTGGCACACACAGATAATCGGGCGCTCGCGTGGCAGTTCGCCTACGCGCTGCGCGATTGCTCCGAGCGGAACGTTGACGCTGCCGTCGATGCGGCAGATGGCCAGCTCCCACGGCTCGCACACATCGACGACCAGCGGTACGGGGCGTTGCCGGTCGGCGCGCCAGCGCGCTACGTCCGCCGGTGCGATCTCGGCAATCAAAACGAGAACCGCGGCGGGGCGGGGGCGTTACGCAACGGATCGATCACCGTCTCGAACAGATCGTCGGCGGTGAACGAGCCTTCAGCGACCCAGTGTGTCACCCGCGCCGCCATGACTGGCGGCTCCCCGATCACCGCGAACACCCGCCCGCCCGGCTGCAGTTGACGCACGATACCCGGCGCCAACAGCGGCGTGGAGCCAGTGAGCGCGATCGCATCGTACTTGTCATCGCCCCAGCCGCGTACCGCGTCCCCGACCGCGATCTCGACCTCGGCAAATCCCGCGCGGGCAAGCTTGCTCTTGGCCTCCGCCGCGAAACGGGGATTGATGTCGACGGTGGTGACGTGGGTGCCCTGGCTCGCGAGAAGCGCCGTGAAATAGGCGCTGCCGGTGCCGATTTCCAGCACCCGGTCGCCGCGCTTCAACTTGAGCTCCTGCAGGACGCGCGCCTCCATCTTGGGCGTCCACATTTTCTCACCGTCGCCCAATGGAATTTCAAGGTCGGCGAACGCCAGGGAGCGATAAGCAGCCGGCACGAACTCCTCCCGTCTGACGGAAAAGAGCACGTCGAGGACATCCTGATCGAGCACGTCCCACGTGCGAATCTGCTGCTCGACCATGTTGAACCGCGCTTTCTCCACTCGCGCTATTTCCAATCGTGCTTTTTCTGTATCCATTGCGAATCCGTGATCAGCGCCGCCCACGGTCTATTATCCCATGCGGTTCGAAGGCTCAATGGGCGTGCAGCGGGCCGGGCTTGGCGCCGCTGCGCCCATTTGTCAACCCAAGCCGAGAGCACCGGCGCCACTGAGC
>JANXZT010000076.1 GCA_025355395.1 Betaproteobacteria bacterium | reverse complement strand
GACCCCGCCGGCGGGAACCTCGGGCTGCACGAACGTGCGATATAGCCGCCAGAACATCGTCGACCCGACGCGGCTCAACAGCGGATCGCTGCGTCCGGCGCGCACTCCGAGCGTCACGTCGACCGGCTCCGATTCGAGTGTCCTGAAAAATTCCAGGATGAGCGATTCGGGTTCCTGCAGGTCGGCGGCCATCACGGCGAGGTAACGTCCGCGCGCGACGCCAAGCCCGGCCCGTATGGCCTGGAAGGCGCCGAAGTTGCGCGACAGCAGCACGAGTTGCGCCTGCAGGCCCGATTGGGGCAGGGCGGTGCCTAGAGCTTCGGCGCAGCGATCGGGGCTGCCATCGACGAC
Source organism: Betaproteobacteria bacterium (assembly GCA_025355395.1). Taxonomy (GTDB): domain Bacteria; phylum Pseudomonadota; class Gammaproteobacteria; order Burkholderiales; family Casimicrobiaceae; genus CAIWHR01. The sequence continues at coordinate 3,896 of JANXZT010000076.1, read as the reverse complement.
GAATACCGTCTCGAGCTCGTTGTCCAGCGCAGCGTCAAGACGTTGCACGGCCTGCAGCAATTCCGGGATCGAGCCCTCGTTGCGATACACCGGAATCACCAGCGAATATTTCATGCGACCCACGTGTTGCAGGTGGTGATGACGTGATCCAGCTCGGCATCCTCGAGCGCGGGAAAACACGGAAGACTCAGCACTTCTGCGCACGCCCGTTCGGTGACGGGCAAGCTGATTCGCCGGCCTTGGTCTTCCATCACCGGTTGGCGATGATCCGGGATCGGATAGTGGATATCCGTGGCGACACCGTGGCGCTCGAGGTGGATGCGCAGCGCGTCGCGCTGTGCCGAGCGCACGACCGCGAGATGCGCCACCGACTCTTCGCCACCCGCCGGCAGCGGCCGGATCAGGGGATGGCGAATCCGGTCAGCGTAAGCACAAGCGATGGCGCGGCGCCGCGCGTTCTGGATGTCGAGATGCGGCAGGTGCGTGCGCAGGAACGCCGCTTGCATTTCGTCCAACCGGCTGTTGCGTCCACCGTCGATTGCCACATGATATTTGCGATCCCAGCCGTACTGCCGTAGCGAGCGCAGCCGCTCTGCAAGTGCGCGATCATTGGTGGTGATCGCGCCGCCGTCGCCCAGCGCGCCCAGGTTCTTGGTCGGATAGAAGCTGAAACAGCCGGCTTCACCCAGACTCCCTGCCCGCCGTGCCGACAAATGCGCTCCGTGCGCCTGCGCGCAGTCCTCGATCAACGGCAAATTGCGGCTTCGCGCCACTGCGCGGAGAGCCTGCATGTCGGCGAGCCGACCGTAAAGATGGGTGACAATGACGGCGCTGGTGCGCTCGGATAGGACACCCGCAAGGCTCGACGGGGACATAGTCAGCGTCGATTCCTCCACGTCGGCGTAGATGGGTGTCACGCCGCAGTTGATGATGGCCAGTGTCGAATACATCGCCGCATTGGCCACGGTGGCAACCTCGCCGCCGGGTTCGACCCCCAATGCGCGCAGCGCAAGCTCGAGGGCATCCGAGCCGTTGCCGACCGTCACGCAATGGGCAACGCCGCAGTAAGCGGCAAACTCGCGCTCGAACCCGTCGACCTCCGGCCCCAGCACGAATGATCCGCGCTCGAGCACGCGGCTGAACGCGGCGCGCCGGGAATCGGCTACGGTTGCCGTGGTGCGGCGAAGATCGTTGAGGGGCACTTGCATGTGCTTAAGGAACCTGCCAATCGGTTCGCAAAGTCGAACGGTTTGCGAAGGCACGGCCGGCCCGTCGAGTGTAGCATTGTGATCCGGGCCGATCGATGGCGCTGCAGCCGAAGCGTGTGACGCGACGCCTGGCATTGCCGACGGCACCGCTCTGATAGCCAGCAGCCCCGAATGGTCCCATAATTCGCGCCTTGCCGATGGCCGGCAGGGAACCTCCCACCGCTGCCACGGCCTCAATCGCCCAGCGGGTCTGGAGCCGCCCCGGCCGTTTCCGCAGAGAGGACTTGCCACCCCATGAAATTCCGCTTTCCCATTGTGATCATCGATGAGGACTTTCGATCGGAGAATACGTCCGGCTTGGGCATTCGCGCATTGGCGGACGCGATCGAGAAGGAGGGCATGGAGGTACTCGGCGTGACGAGCTACGTCGATCTTTCGCAGTTCGCCCAGCAACAGAGCCGGGCCTCGGCGTTCATCCTGTCGATCGACGATGAAGAATTCGGGTCGGGCTCGGCCGACGAGACCCACGCGGCGCTCAAGCAGCTGCGTGCGTTTGTGCAGGAAATCCGTTTCAAGAATGCCGAGATACCCATTTACCTTTACGGCGAGACCCGTACCTCGCGGCACATCCCCAACGATGTCCTGCGCGAGCTGCACGGCTTCATCCACATGTTCGAGGACACGCCCGAGTTCGTGGCGCGTCACATCATCCGCGAAGCGCGCTCGTATCTCGACTCGCTGGCGCCGCCTTTTTTCCGGGCGCTGGTCGACTACGCCCAGGACGGCTCGTATTCGTGGCATTGCCCCGGACATTCCGGCGGGGTTGCCTTCCTGAAGAGCCCGGTCGGCCAGATGTTTCACCAATTCTTCGGCGAGAACATGCTGCGCGCGGACGTATGCAACTCGGTGGATGAGCTCGGGCAGTTGCTCGACCATTCAGGACCGGTCGCCGCCGCCGAGAACAACGCGGCGCGCATCTTCAACGCCGATCACTGCTTTTTTGTCACCAACGGCACCTCGACATCGAACAAGATGGTGTGGCATGCCAACGTAGCGCCCGGCGACATCGCCGTGGTCGACCGCAATTGCCACGTTTCGATCCTGCACGCGATCACCATGACGGGCGCGATTCCCGTTTTCCTGCCCCCAACGCGCAATCACCTGGGAATCATCGGTCCGATCCCGCTTTCGGAGTTCACGCCCGAGAGTATCCAGCGCCGGATCGAGGCCAATCAGTTCGCCCGCGAAGCGCGCAACAAGAAGCCACGCATCCTCACCATCACCCAGAGCACGTATGACGGGGTTGCCTACAACGTCGAGATGCTGAAGCAGACGCTGGGCAACAGTGTCGAGACGCTGCATTTCGATGAAGCGTGGCTGCCCCACGCCACGTTTCACGACTTCTACAAGGACATGCATGCAATCGGGCGCGACCGCCCGCGACCGAAGGAGTCGCTGATCTTCGCGACGCATTCCACGCACAAGCTGCTGGCGGGCATCTCACAGGCGTCGCAGATCATCGTGCAGGAGTCGGAGACCCGCAAGCTCGATCGGCATATCTTCAACGAGGCGTACCTGATGCACACCTCGACCTCGCCGCAGTACGCGATCATCGCCTCGTGCGACGTGTCGGCCGCGATGATGGAGCCGCCTGGCGGCACCGCGCTGGTCGAGGAGTCGATCATCGAGGCCCTCAACTTTCGCCGCGCCATGCGCAAGGTCGACACCGAGTTCGGCAAGGATTGGTGGTTCAAGGTCTGGGGGCCCGAGCGCCTGGCGCCCGAAGGCATAGGCAGCCGCGAGGACTGGATCCTGCGGGCCAACGAAAAATGGCACGGGTTCGGCAATCTCGCGCCGGGCTTCAACATCCTCGATCCGATCAAGGCGACGGTCATCACGCCTGGGCTCGATGTTTCCGGCAAGTTTGCGAAGACCGGCATCCCGGCGTCGATTGTCACCCGGTTCCTCGCGGAGCACGGAATCATCGTGGAGAAGACGGGGCTTTACTCGTTTTTCATCATGTTCACCATCGGCATCACCAAGGGGCGCTGGAACACGCTGGTGACCGCGTTGCAGCAGTTCAAGGACGATTACGACAAGAATCAGCCGCTGTGGCGCATTCTGCCGGAATTCTGCGCCCGCCAGCCGCGCTACGAGCGCGTGGGCCTGCGCGACCTTTGCGGGCAGATTCACGATATGTACAAGGCGAACGACGTCGCCCGGGTGACTACGGAAATGTATCTGTCCGACATGCAGCCGGCGATGAAGCCTTCGGACGCATTCTCGTGTATGGCGCATCGCGAGATCGACCGGATCGAGATCGACCACCTGGAAGGCCGCGTGACCAGCGTGCTGCTGACCCCCTATCCCCCCGGCATTCCGCTGCTGATTCCGGGCGAGCGCTTCAACCGCACCATCGTGCAGTTCCTGCAGTTCGCGCGAAGCTTCAACGAGCGCTTTCCGGGTTTCGAAAGCGACATTCACGGCCTCATCGAAGAGCGCGATGGCGCGACGACGCGCTATTTCATGGATTGCGCGCGGATGCGTTAAGGCACCTCCGAATAGTCGGTCATTCCCGCGAAGGCGGGAATCACGCGACTGAGGGCGCTGGATTTGCCCGCCCAGACATCGTCATTCCCGCGCCCGCCGGAATCCATTTTCCACAATTCGCCCGCCCAGACATCGTCA
>JANXZT010000055.1 GCA_025355395.1 Betaproteobacteria bacterium | reverse complement strand
CGCCGAGGTGCAGGCTGCGCTCAAGGAGCGAATAGCGTTGGTCGCTTCGGAGCAAGCGGAAGCCGAAAGGCGCGACGAAGCCTTTCGAACTAGTTACGTGGCCGGTCGGAAGTGGCTAGCGGGGGCGGTCGCGGATGTATGGATAGAGCGCGAGTCCATTCGGGAATTCGTCCTGCGAAACAAACCACATGCTGGTGTCGCCTCAGCAGACGTGCTTAAGGAGTCCCGGGCGGAGAAGCGAGGCCTGGCGGTCGAAAATCGATGGCTGAGAATGCAGATCGCCAGTTACGAAGAATATTTCCCGGAGCTGCTTGACTATCGCGAGCTCATTCTTGCCGAGGCCGTTGACTTCACCGGAGGCGAGTCGATCGACGACATTGATCCTGTTCGCCTGTTCGTGTCGGACGAGGAATACAACGCAATGTCGGTCACGGAGCGCAATCAGCGCGCGCTCGATCGCTATAAGCAGCGCCACAAGAGTGATTGGGAGATTGGTCGGCAGTACGAACGTCAGATTGGTTGGGAACACGAGGCAGCTGGTTGGCGGGTGAGTTATGAGGGCGCCTTGAAGGGACTTGCCGATTTCGGGAGGGACCTGCTCGCGCGGCGCGACGGAGAATGCCGCGTGATTCAATGCAAGAACTGGTCGGCGCTGAAGGTGATACGCGAGAAGCACATTTTCCAGCTATTCGGGACGACCGTTCTGTTTCGATTGGCAGAAGGCCTTCCGAAAGACGCGGTTACGCCGATGTTCTACACGACAACGCAGCTGTCACCCGAAGCCGAGATGGTGGCGAAGGAGTTGGCCGTTGAGATCCGGCGAGCACCCCTGGTTGACTATCCGATGGTGAAGTGCAACGTGACCGCCTCCGGGGAGAGAATCTATCATCTCCCGTTCGACCAGATGTATGACCGGACCGTCATAGGCAATATGCCTGGAGAGTGTTACACAGCGACCGTGAAGGATGCGGAGGAGTTGGGTTTCCGTAGGGCATATCGATGGCGCCCGGAGGCACAGCTACCGGGGGGTGGAGCGTGACCCCCGTTGCTCTTCTGTGTGGTGAAACCTTCCGACAAATCGGGACTGAGATCCCTTCTGACTCGCGTTCTTCAACCAGGGTCGGGCAGGCCATCGAGTAGGGAGATAGCCCCTCCGACTTCACGCGCCAAGAAGTCAGCGCTCGTGTGACGAGAAAGGCCCATCGCGCTCGCGTCCGGGTTAAACATCGCGCCGGGCTGTCGCACGGCGTGGGGCGAGAGTAAGAAGCGCGCGAGTGCGTTGATCCGTTCAACTTCCGCGTAGACGGCGAACAGCTTGGTTCGGAGATCGTCGGGGATCGCGATAGGGTGGGCTTGCGCAGATTGCCACGCCGCTGAAGGAAGGACCATATAGTTGCGCGCTTCGCCGTCCTTACCGGCGATCATGGCGGTCACTTGGCGGAGCTCCCCGGAAATGGCGTGGCGCGTTGCCAGAATCTGGTCGCGCCGTCGTTGTTTGTCTCGTGTGGCGTCGTCAGCGCGCTGGGCACGCACCTCGCGAACGTAAGCCCCGGTGAAGACCACGTACACGAACGTGACGCCAACGAGCACCCATGTCGCGACGGTCTGCGAGTCCATTCAACCCTCGGGTGTGTGACGAGTCACATAATGACGTTCCGACGAGATCCCTTCGCCATTTGTCGTATACCTTGTTCGGGCAGTGACGGGTCCTTGAATCAGACGCTGTTGCGGTCTCACAGCGGATAAGTGTGGGTTTTTTTGATGGGGTTTCGAAGCTGACTGCACAGCGCTTACCGGGTGCGGACTTAAGAGTCAGATGCTCTGCCAATTGAGCTAGCGGCCCGTGTGCGCGCGTCGCCGACGCGGCCCCGCATTCTATCACGGCAGTTGTGCGCGACAAGGCGCGGCAGTAACGCCGCTCGCCTACGGCGACAGATTCTTGCTCGGGATGATCTCGCGCGTGCCGCCGGGGAGTTGCCAGCGGAGGTAGAGCTCGGCGTAGCCGCCGGCGTTCTTCATCCGCACCTCGATGTCTTGCGTGCCGGCGGTCAGGGTGAGCTGCTTCTCCGTGAGCGCCGTCCGGTCGAGGACGACGTGGCCGTCTAGCAACAGTGACCCCTTGTCGACGGCGTCAAGGAAGAAGGTGTACAGGCCCGTCTCGGGCGCGTCGAGATGG
>JANXZT010000052.1 GCA_025355395.1 Betaproteobacteria bacterium | reverse complement strand
GTCGGCTTCATTGTCGGGCTGATCGCCAAGGCGATCATGCCGGGCATGGACGGGCTGGGATTCTGGTACACAGCGCTCCTCGGTATCGGGGGATCACTCGTGGGTGGTGTGATCTCGAGCCTGATCTTCCGTTCGCCCAATGGCAAGTTCCATCCGGCGGGTTGGATCCTCTCCGTTCTCGGAGCCGTGATCCTGTTATGGGCCTTCAACCGCTACATGCACTGATCCGACACAGGCGCGGCGCCGTCGTTCCGCACGCGCGTCTGCGATTGTTCCCGCAGATATTGCGGAAGGTAATAGTGCGACCCTGCGGACTTGCCCGTCGAGCCTGACGCCTTCCAGCCGGCGAACGGCTGATAACCTGGCCATGAGCCGGTGGTGGCGCCCTGCGGCCGATTGGCATAGCACACGCCCGCGTCGATCTCCTCGAAAAAGCGCTCGCATTCTTCACCGGAACCGTAGAAACCGGCGGTGAGCCCGTAGTCATTGGCGTTAGCCAGTGCGAGTCCCTGATCGATCGTGTCCACCGGTGCCACCAGCACCAGCGGGGCGAAGAGCTCACGCTGCCAGAGCGCATGATCGACCGGCGCGCGGACAATGGTGGGCGCGCAAAAAAACCCGTGCGCGAGATCGCCATGATCGATGCGCTCGCCACCCGCGACGATCGCCCCTGCATCGCGCAGCGATCGAACCTGTGCCACCGCGTCTTCGAAGCGCGCGACCGCGGCGCCATTGATCACCGGGCCCATCCAGTGCTCGCGCAAGGTGGGGTCGCCCGTCGTCACCGTTATGGTCATGCGATGCAGCGCTGCGACAAAATCGTTGAACACCGAATGTTCGACATAGACACGCGCGCAGGCCGAGCATTTCTGGCCCGAGAGCCCAAAGGCGGAACGCATCACGCCGAGTGCGGCATCATCGATCACCGCGTGCCGGCTGACGATGGCCGCGTTCTTGCCCCCCATTTCGGCGATGCACGGCCGCGGCCAGCGTCCGCTCGCAAATCGGCGATACAGATGCATGCCCACCTCATAGCTGCCGGTAAAGGTCATGCCGGCGACCTGATCGTGCTGCACAAGCGCTTCGCCGAGAGAGTTGCCGGGGCCGGTCACATAATTGAATACACCGGACGGCAAACCCGCGTCGCGCAGGACATCGGCGAAGAGCCGCCCGCTCCACGGCGTGGCTGACGCTGTTTTCAGGACCACCGTGTTGCCGGCGACGAGCGCTGCAGCAGCCGGCCCGCCCGCGAGCGCAAACGGGAAGTTGAAGGGCGCTATTACGAGCCACGCGCCGTGGGGCTTCAGCACGCTCGTGTTTTCGCTACTGAAGCCCGGCAGCGGATCGCGCGCCATCGCGCGAACGTACCCGTCACTCTCCTCCATCCGGTTGCAGTAGTACGCGATGAGATCGGCGGTTTCCTGCACTTCGCCAAGCGCCTCCATGCGGTTCTTGCCCACTTCGAGCGCCAGCACGGCACCCAGGTAGAAGATGCGTTCCTCGATGAGTTGCACGGCACGCCGAAGCAGCGCAACACGGTCGCGCCAGGGCGTGCGTGACCAGTCGCGGAAGGCGTCGCGCGCCGCTGCGACCGCTGCCGCCGCGTGCTCCGGAGCGCCCGCTTGAAAGCGCCCAAGGACCATCCGGTGATCGATGGGACTTTTTACCTCGAAGCGTTGCACAGCGCGTTCGTTGTGCCCACCGATCCACATTGCATGCTCGGCGCCCAGATGGCCTTTGATGGTCCGGACTGCCGCATCGAAATGCGCATGGAGCGCCTCGGGCGGGTTGAACATGGTGGAATACGTGAGCTTGAAAGAGGGGACGGAAACGTTCATGCGAAGCCTCGGGCGATCGATTGGCGGGATTGCCTATGCCGGAGCGATCAGACCAAATCGACGGCGGGCCCGAGTATTTTTTCCCGCAACTCCCGATACTTCGGCAGCTGCGGCGGGTATACGCACACGTATTTCACCTGCGCCGCCTGCAGGCAGCGCTGCTTGATGATCTCGAGCTTTTGATCGCGCGGATTGATGACCTGATCCGGCTCCCGCGAATCGACGATCGCAAGAATCGTCATGTCGCGGTCGCAAATGACAAACCCGACGTGCTGGTTGGCGATCTTGCGAAATGCGCGCAGCCGTTCCATGCCCTGCGGGCCGATCTTGACCTGCAACACATCGGCCAGTCGAACGCGGGCGAATATTTCGTGCCGCGGGAACGCCGCTTTGATGAGCAGGAACACCACGCCGTCGGCCTTGGAAAGGAAGCGCGGCCGCAGCAGGTACAGGCCCGGCAACTCCGCCGATGACAAAAGGCGCGTGGTCTCGCCCTCGGTCCATTGCGCAGCGGTGATGTCGCCATCACCCCCTCCGCGCACGCCGCCGGCGGCTTCGCGCTTGCGGCGCACCAGGCCAATGACCACCGCGATGGCCAGGACACTCATGGCGAGCACGAATAGAAGTCCGGAGTTCATGGGCCTTTGATCTGTTGCCCCATCGCGCGCCGTGCCGTGAATGACCGGGGCATATTGTTGTGGTGGTTCATAACGTCCGGCGCGGCCACGGCGCTAGTCTAAATCAATTGTCTTCGCCACGTCGCCGGGCGGGCCGTGGACCCGCGTTCGCATCTGCAGACTGTTGTTCCCTTAATACCGACGCCGCTGGGTATTTAGCATTCGCGGGGACGACGATATCGGGGTCAGGACGCAGTCAATTGCGTAACGCTCACTCACGCTGGACATCGGCCGGACGGATCACGCGCGGGCCAAAGCGCCCGAAAAAAACCCCGCCGAAGCGGGGCTTTAGTCACCTTGCCTAACCGCGAACTAAGGCCTCAGAACGAGGCGTGCGGGTGAAGACAGTATTCGAATGTCGGGCAAGCCCGCGCAACAAAGCCCTGGGGTCTCAGGCGCGGTTGATCGCTTACATGTCCATGTCGCCCATGCCGCCCATTCCACCCATCCCGCCGCCACCACCCATGCCGCCACCCTTGTCTTCCTTCGGGTGCTCGGCGACCATCGCCTCGGTCGTGAGCAGCAGCGAGGCCACTGACGCCGCGTTTTGCAGCGCGAAGCGCGCCACCTTGGTCGGATCGACGACCCCCATTTCCACAAGGTCGCCATATTCACCGGTCTGGGCATTGAAGCCGAAGTTGCCCTTTCCTTCGACGACCTTGTTCAGGACCACGCCCGGGTCATCGCCGGCGTTGTTGACGATCTGGCGCAGCGGCTCTTCCACGGCGCGCAGAACAATCTTGATGCCGGCGTCCTGGTCGGCGTTGGCGCCCTTCAGATTCTTGACGTTGGCCCGCGCGCGCAGGTACGCCACGCCGCCACCGGCCACGATGCCTTCCTCGACGGCCGCACGGGTCGCGTGCAGCGCATCCTCGACGCGCGCCTTCTTTTCCTTCATCTCGACTTCAGTAGCCGCGCCGACCTTGATCACCGCAACACCGCCAGCCAGCTTGGCGACACGCTCCTGCAGCTTTTCCTTGTCGTAATCCGAAGTCGCTTCCTCGACCTGCTTGCGGATGTTCTTCACCCGCGCTTCGATCGATGCTTTTTCCCCGGCGCCATCGATGATGGTCGTGTCTTCCTTGCCCACTTCTATTTTCTTGGCGCGGCCGAGGTCCTTCAACGTCGCGTTCTCGAGCTTCAAGCCGAGCTCTTCCGCGATCACCGTGCCGCCGGTCAGGATGGCAATGTCTTCGAGCATCGCCTTGCGACGATCGCCGAAGCCCGGTGCCTTGACGGCCGTGGTTTTGAGTATCCCGCGAATGTTGTTCACGACCAGCGTGGCGAGCGCTTCGCCATCGACGTCCTCGGCGATGATGAGGAGCGGCTTGCCGGCCTTGGCCACCTGCTCCAGCAACGGCAGAAGATCGCGGATATTGCTGACCTTCTTGTCATGCAGCAGGATGTACGGATCTTCGAGCAGCGAAACCTGCTTGTCCGGGTTGTTGATGAAGTATGGCGAGATATAACCGCGGTCGAACTGCATGCCTTCGACGAGATCGAGCTCGTTCTCGAGCCCCTTGCCGTCCTCGACGGTGATGACGCCTTCCTTGCCGACCTTTTCCATGGCTTCGGAAATGGTCTTGCCGATGGCCTCATCGGCGTTAGCGGAGATGGCGCCGACCTGCGCGATTTCCTTGCTGGTCGTGCACGGCTTGCTGATCTTCTTCAGTTCTTCGACGATGGCGATCACCGCCTTGTCGATGCCGCGCTTCAGGTCCATCGGGTTCATGCCGGCGGCGACATACTTGAAGCCTTCGCTGCAGATGGATTGCGCGAGCACCGTGGCCGTCGTGGTTCCGTCACCGGCGACGTCGGACGTCTTGGACGCAACTTCCTTCACCATCTGCGCGCCCATATTCTCGAACCGGTCCTTGAGCTCGATTTCCTTTGCGACCGACACGCCATCCTTGGTGATCGTCGGCGCGCCGAAGCTGCGTTCGAGCACGACATTGCGGCCCTTGGGACCGAGCGTGACCTTGACCGCGTTGGCCAGCACGTTCACGCCGACCATCATTTTGTTGCGCACGCCTTCGCCGAAGCGGACGTCTTTAGCTGCCATGTCTGTTTCTCCTGAATCTGGTGCGTAATGAAGTCGCTTAGCCGACGATGCCGATGATGTCGTCTTCGCGCATATGCAGGTAATCCTGGCCTTCGAGCTTGAATTCCTGGCCGGAGTACTTGCCGAACAGCACGCGATTGCCGGACTTCACGCCCATGGGGATGATCTTGCCGTTGTCGTCGGTCTTGCCCGGGCCCACCGCGATCACTTCGCCCTGGGAGGGCTTTTCGGCGGCGGTGTCGGGAATGACGATCCCGCCAGCGGACTTCTTTTCCTCTTCGACGCGTTTGACGATCACTCGGTCGTTCAAAGGACGGATATTCATGTTAGTGCTTACTCCTGCTTCAGGGGTTGGAGAACCAAGTGCTGCGCTAACGGACCCGCGTTGGGCGGGGCATTTGCTAGCACTCACCGTAGACGAGTGCTAATCATACGGCCGCGCGCGGATTAAATCAAGAGCTTCGGGAAAAAGGGGCCCCGGCGGACCGTCTGCAGGCCCACTTCCTCAAAGGGGGTCGCCCGGGCTAGCGCGCTCGAGGCAACGCCGACTACCGCCTGCCGGCCGCGACCCCGCCAAGCACCGGGGGGGCGCGGCGCCCGGCAACGTGCGCCCGGATCAGTGTCCCCACCCGTTTTCGAACGAGCTTGCCGCTCTTGTCCATGAGCCACAGGCGGACCAGTCCGGAGAGGAAAATCATGGTGTCGGTCGCCGCAATTTCGGGAGACATTGCAGGGCGCAGGAGCTTCGCCCGCGCGGCCTCCTTGTACACTCGCGTCAGGCTGGCGAGCAGCTCCATATGCACATGCCGCGATTCGACGAGCTCCCTGCGGAACTCGTCCACGTACTCGCACTTGAACGTCATGATGTCGAACGTCGACTGCACCTCGGCGCACCCGACCAGCGCATCGGTCAGCGCACCGAGGAAGAGCTCGATCCGCTGCAATGGGTCGGCGGTCTTGCCGCTCAAAAGCTCGAAATTCATGCGATCCATGAGCGGCAGGGCGACCTGATCGCGCACGGCGTAGAAGACGGCGGTCTTGTCGGCGAAATGCCAGTACACGGCACCGCGTGTCACCCCGGCAGCGTCGGCGATCTGCTCCATCGTGGTGCGCGACACGCCGTTGCGCTGGAACACCTCGCGCGCCGCGGCAATGATCGCGCATCGCGTCTTGGCCGATTCTTCCTTGGTGCGACGAGCCATTTTGCGCAGGACCGTGATTTACATACAGTTGTGATTGTATATAATAGCCGCCGTCGAACACCAGCGCACATATACTTCCAATGAACTCCGCGAAGATACTTTTCCTGCGCCTGCACGGCGCCCGCAATTTCGACATGGCGCGGCTCGCATGCATCACCGTCGTCGCACTGCTTGCGGTGGCCTGCAGCAAGGAAGATCCCGCGGCGGGCAAGAAAGCCGGACCCGGGGGCCCGGGCGGCGGCCCGCCGATGGCCATGCCGGTATCGGTGATCGAGGTGAAGCCGCAGCGCGTTCCGCTTATTGTCGAGGCGGTCGGCCAGGCCGAGGGCTCGAAGGAAGTCGAAGTCCGCGCCCGCGTATCGGGCATCCTCACCCATCAACTGTACAAGGAGGGTGACAAGGTCAAGGCCGGCGCAACGCTGTTCACGATCGACCGCGCGCCATTCGAGATTGCGCTTTCGCAGACCGCGGCGGCGCTTGCTCAGGAGAAGGCCAACATCGAGCGCGCACAGCGCGAGGCGACGCGCCTGAAGCCGCTGGTCGAGCAACGCGCGATCAGCCAGAAGGAATACGACGACGCAACATCCGCGGTTGCGACCAATCAGGCGCAGCTCGCTGCCGCGGAGGCCAAGGTGCGCGAAGCCAATCTCAACCTCTCCTACACCAACGTGACGGCGCCGATCTCCGGGGTTACCGGCCGGGCGCAGCGCTCGGAAGGGAGTCTCGTCGCTGCCGGGACCGACCTTCTCACCACGATCAATATCACCGATCCGATCTGGGTACGTTTCTCGCTCTCCGAAGCCGAGACGCTGCAGTTGCGGCGAGCCAACGGCAACGCCACCGTGAAGCTCCTGCTGCCGGACGGCACGCCGTACGACGCGCCCGGCAAGCTCAATTTCGCGGCGTCGAGCATGGACTTGAAGACCGGCACCGTACCGCTGCGCGCCGAGTTTCCGAACATCCGGTTATTGATCCTTCCCGGTCAGTTCGTGCGGGTGCAGGTCACGACCGGCGCGCGTGAGGGCGTCCTGGTTCCGCAAGCGGCGGTAGCCCAGAGCGAGCAGGGGAAGGCCGTGTTCGTGGTCAGTGCGGACAACAAGGCGGCGCCGCGCCCCGTGGAAACCGATGGCTGGTCCGGTGCAGACTGGGTCGTCACCAAAGGGCTCGCCGCGGGTGACAAGGTCATCGTCGACAATCTCCTGAAGCTTCGCCCCGGTGCAACGGTCGCGCCCCACCCGGCGGGTCAGGCACCGGCAGCGCCCGGGCCAACCGACGCCGGCGCGAGCGGAAAGTCATCGCCGGCACCAGTGGCTCCCACCGCGAAGTCCACACCCCCGACGACCAAGCAGTAACCGCTTTACGTCGCGGAAGCACCCGGCGCGACGCATCACTCCACGAAGGCAGCGGAAGCCCATTCATGTCCAAATTCTTCATCGAGCGGCCTATTTTTGCGACCGTTCTGGCGATCATCATCGTGCTGGCCGGGCTCGCCGCCGCAAAGATACTGCCGATCGCGCAGTATCCGGAAATCGCGCCGCCCACCGTGACGATCACGGCGATTTATCCCGGCGCCTCCGCCGACACGCTGGCAAAGACGGTCGCGGCGCCGATCGAGGAGCAACTTTCCGGCGTCGAGAATCTGCTGTATTTCAATTCCAGCTCCTCATCGAACGGCCAAGCCACCATCACCGCCACGTTCGAGGTCGGTACCGATGTCGACAAGGCGACCTTCAATGTCAACAACCGCGTGCAGCTCGCCACGCCGCGGCTGCCGGAAGAAGTCCGGCGCAATGGCGTGACGGTCGCCAAGCGATCGCAGAACTTCCTGCTGGTCATCGCGCTCAACTCGCCGAAGAGCACCTACGACACCCTGTTTCTTTCCAACTATGCGACGCAAAACGTCGTCGACGAGCTGAAACGCATCCAGGGTGCCGCCGATGTTTCCATCTTCGGCGCGCGCGATTATTCGATGCGGGTGTGGCTCAATCCCGACCGGATGGCGCAGCTTGGGATTACCACCGGCGACATCACGAGTGCGATCAATGCGCAGAACGCGCAATTCGCCGCCGGCAAGATCGGCGCCGACCCTGCCCCCAAGGGCCAGTCGCTGGTCTACACGGTCACGGCGCGCGGTCGTCTGGTCGAGCCGGAGCAGTTCGGTGAAATCGTGTTGCGCTCGACCGGTCCCACCGGCGTGCTGCGCCTGAAGGACATCGCGCGCATCGAGCTCGGCGCCCAAAGCTACGACGCGTCCAACAGCGTCAACGGCCAGCCGGCGATCGCTCTCGCGGTGTTCCTGCAATCGGGCGCCAACGCACTCGACGTTGGGGAGGCGGTGCGGGCGCGGATGGTGGAGTTGAAGAAGGATCGATTCCCCGACGATGTCGACTACGTCATCCCCTACGATACGACGCGTTTCGTGTCGGCCTCGATCAGGGAAGTGCTGAAGACCATCGGCGAGGCTGCGGCCATCGTGCTCCTGGTCGTGTTTGTCTTTTTGCAGACGTGGCGCGCGACCCTCATCCCGATGCTTGCCGTACCGGTGTCGCTGATTGGCACCTTTGCCGGACTGTGGCTCTTCGGCTTCTCGATCAACACCCTCACGCTGTTCGCAATGGTGCTCGCTATCGGCATCGTGGTCGACGACGCGATCATCGTGCTGGAAAACGTCGAGCGCCTGATGCGCGAGGAGCACATGTCGCCCTTCGACGCGGCCATGGAGGCGATGCGCGAGGTTCAGGGTGCCATCCTCGGCATCGTGCTGGCGCTGTGCGCCGTGTTCATTCCCGTGGCCTTTCTTGGCGGCATCGCCGGCCAGCTTTATCGCCAGTTCGCCGTGACGGTAGCGATCTCGGTCGTGCTGTCGGGGATCGTCGCCCTGACGCTGACACCCGCGCTGTGCGCCGTCCTGCTGAAGCCCGGCGCTCACACCGGGGGCCTGCTCGATCGCGTGTTCGTTCCGTTCAACCGCGGCTTCGGCTGGGCCACGCGACATTTCCTGGGCGCGGTCGACATCGCCCTCAAGTGGCGCGTGATTGCCATCGCGCTGTTCGCAATGGTACTGGTGATGGTCGCAGTGCTGTTCTGGCGTATTCCCGGAAGCTTTGCCCCGCCGGAAGATCAGGGCTACATCATCTCCGCCGTCGTGTTGCCCGATGGCGCCACGCTGGAGCGCACCGGCAGGACCACCGAGCAGTTGCGCGGCATGATGAAGGACAATCAGGCCATCGAGAACTTCTTCATCGTCAACGGCTTCGACCTGATCGGCGGAGGCAGCAAGTCGAATGCCGCCACCATCTTCATGCCGTTGAAGCCGTGGGAGGAGCGCAAGCAGACCGCGCAGCAGCTCGCGCAGGAAGTAAGCGGCAAGGGTTTCGCGCTTTCGGATGGCATCGCGTTCGCGTTCAACCCTCCGGCGATCCAGGGACTCGGCGCGACCGGCGGTTTCGAAGTCTACGTGCAGGGGCGCACCGACGCCGATCCGCAGCGGTTGGCGCAAGTCACCAATGACTTCATCGCAGCGCTGTCGAAGAATTCGGTGCTGGCCGAAGCGCGAACGTTTTATCGTCCGACGGTGCCACAATTGCGGGTGGA
>JANXZT010000531.1 GCA_025355395.1 Betaproteobacteria bacterium | reverse complement strand
CCCGCATAGGCCGCTTTCTTGCAGCCCATCCGGATATCGATCTCGACGTGCGTGCCAGCATGGCCAACGTCGACTTTCAGCGCGACGATGCCGATGTCGCGATTCGCTATGGACACGGGAACTGGCCGCGTGTGCATGCCGAGCATCTGCTCGACGACTGGTTTCTTCCAGTGTGCAGCCCGCGTATCGCGAATGGTGTGCCGGCGCGTCCGGAAGAGCTCGCGCGACACACGTTGCTGCGTAGCGACGGTGAACCATGGACGCCGTGGTTCCGGGCCGCCAACCTCGACTGGCCCGAGCCCGCGCGCGGTCCCATATTCAACGATTCATCGCATCTGATGCAGGCGGCCATCGAAGGCCAGGGCGTTGCGCTCGCACGCAGCTCGCTCCTTGGCAATGACGTGCGCAACGGCATTCTGATCCGGCCGTTCGACATCAAAGCGCCGTCACCACGCGATTTCTGGCTGGTCTTTCCGCCGCGGCTCATAAATTCGGGCAAGCTCACCGTGTTCCGGGCGTGGCTGCACGACGAGATCGCAGCCGATCGCGAGGCCGAGGTGGTGGATCAGCGTGCCCGTAATGCGCGCAAGACAACGGCCAAGGCCGCGCGCCGCATTCCTGGATCGAGGCGACGTTAGTGCGTCGAAACGCAACCGGTCGCATTGGCAAGCATTTTCCGGAAGCGCGATTATTGCGGACTACGAGAATACGTGACGCAGAAAACGTGGATTCAAATCATCAATAATGACGTCTACTTCGGACGCGGAGACCGCAGATCGGCATCCGGATGGGAGAGCCGGCCGGCGCGCAGCTCGCGTACTGCCTCGGCCACCGCGCGCGCCACGTTGCGCACTTCTTCCTGCACGGTGGTATCCGCATCGAGCACGTCGTGGCTGGTGGCGTAGGGCTCGTAATAACCGATGAACCGGTCGAGCCGCGCGTGCGCGCCGGCATCGATCAAACCCATCCAGTCGAGCCAGTCGGACAGTGCACGCCGCACGCCCTCGATACCTGCGACATCACCGTGCACCACGAGGCCATAGGTGCGGCCGGCGAGATGTTTGGGATAGGGCCAGCCTTTGAGCTCGAGCGCCTTGGCTTTTTTCGGATCCTTGCCATGGGTCGTCGTGGGGTCGGGATTGCCGCCATCCGCACATACCAGGCGGTCGATCATGAGCTTCAGCACGCTTGGCGTCTGGTACCAATGGACCGGCGTCACGATCACTACGCCATGGGCCGAGGCCCACTGCTCGTAGATCTCCGCCATCCAGTCGTTTTCCTGATCGAGCGAGTGATTGGGGTAGCAGCTGCATGGCCAGTGACAAAGCGGCATCGCGGTGGAGACGCAGCCTTTGCAGGGATGAATGTGGCGGGCATATTCGGATGCAATCAGGCTGAGATCCAGGAAATCGACTTCGATGCCGGCCTGGTCGAATACTTCCGATGCGATCTTGGCCAGTCGAAACGTTTTCGAATTTTCGCCCGGGCACGTGCCGTCATTGCGCGGTGCGCCGACGATGACCAGCACCCGCGAGCGAGTCGCCGGATCCTTTTGACGCACTTCTGCCGCCTGCACGGCATCGCGTGTCGCCCGCCATTCCACCGAGAGATCGTATTTGGGATCGGCAAAGCCCGGATCCGCCTTCTGTGTCACCGGCGACTTGCGGCCTTCCTGAAACGCCTGCCACGCGATTTCCTCCAAACGTTTCATGGCCGGCTTTTCCGCCGCGAACGCCGGATCGAAGGCCCGGTCGGCAAAGCGGCGATGAAACTCGACGCGGGAAATCATCTTGGGTGCCTGCCCCTTCCTGACCTTGCTCATCGCTTCCTCCCGGAGTGTTGTGGGCGTTGGGACTCGTCTGCGGCGCGCAGGTTCCGGAATATTCATCGACGGCAATCGCACTGGCAGCGAGTTCTCTACGATGCCGGCGTTCGGCGCGTGAAATGCTGGCGGCCCACCATCGCGCACACGATCTCCTCGCGCTGGTTCATCACCTCCCATCGAAAGGTGATCGTGCCGCGACCCGATTGCGTTTGCGACGGCATTTGTTCCAGGACCGTGGCGCGAAGTCGTAGCGCGTCGCCTGGGCGCACCGGCTTCAACCAACGCAACTCCTGAAGTCCGGGCGAGCCGATGCATGCGGATTCCAGCAAATAGCCATCGCACATCAGTCGCATCGCCACGCCGCAGGTCTGCCAACCGCTTGCGATCAGGCCCCCAAACGGCGTCGACTTGGCCGCCTCGTCGTCGATGTGGTAAACCTGCGGGTCGTATTCGCGCCCAAAGCGCTTGATGTCCTCGGCAGTGAGCGAGCGGGCACCACTCTCGTAGCGCCAGCCCGGCGTCAAGTCTTCCCAGTAATATTTGATCGGCATGACGAGCATCTTTTAAGTGGTTCGACGCAGTCGCCGGCTTGAACGAAGGCACGGGTTGGTCATGCAAGCATTTGATTTTACTTCAACAATTTGCGGTGTAGTCCAAACCCTACGCGGACAGGCGGGCGCCACCGACAACGGGGACCCGCTTGCCGCGTTATAGCAGTTGTTGCAGGCACGACTCCCCTTCCAGCGGGGTAAAACAATCACGGAGGCAGGCATCATGAAATCACCATTGAAAACCGCGCTCGGTATTGCCGGCATCATGCTTGCGACCCAGGCTGCCGCGCAAGTCACCTTCTATGAAGACGACGGTTTCCAAGGGCGCTCGTTCAGAGCGGACCGGCGGATCGGGAACTTCGAGCGGTTTGGTTTCAACGATCGTGCCTCGTCGGTGATCGTCGACCGTGGCCGCTGGGAAGTCTGCGAGGATGCGGGCTTTGCCGGTCGCTGCGTTGTACTGCGTCCGGGCCAATATGATTCGCTCGGAAGGATGGGTCTCAACGATCGCATTTCTTCGGTCCGGCCGGTCAACAATAATGGGCGTTACCAGAACGAGGCGCCCGTACCCCCCATCGCGCAGGGCTTCGAGTACCGTCGTCGCGACAACGAGCGATTGTTCTCTGCCGACGTTACTTCGGTGCGCGCGGTCGTGAGCGAGGGGCAGCAGCATTGCTGGGTCGAGCGGGAGCAGGTGAGTCAGGACAGCGGCGCCAACGTGCCTGGCGCGATCGCCGGTGCGGTGATCGGCGGAATTCTGGGTCATCAGATCGGGAGTGGACGAGGCAAAGATCTTGCCACCGTCGGGGGCGCTGTCGGCGGCGCCGCGCTGGGGGCCAACGTCGGTCGTGGTGACGGTGGCGTGTACGGCAGGGACGTGCAGCGCTGCTCCAATGTTCAGGGGCCGGCGCGGCCGGATTATTGGGATGTCACCTACAATTTCCGCGGACAAGAGCACCGGGTGCAGATGGCGAGACCCCCCGGCCGAACCATCTCTGTCAATGGGAATGGCGAACCGCGCGTCTGATAATCGACTGCATGGAAATGACGCCCCCGCCCTACACGCAATTCAATCCTCCGCCGACAGGCTCAGCCCCACGGGTCCGCTAATCTCTTGCCGTAACGTTGGCGCGGGAGGTCCCGCGTCCAGGGGGCATCACGAGCGGAGGCATTCATGCAAACGAGATTGAAATCAGTGCTTGGCATAGCGGGTATTCTGGTTGCCACGCAGGCCGCGGCACAAGTCACCTTTTACGAAAGCGAAGGGTTGCGGGGCCGGGCATTCAGCGCCGACCGGGAGATCGACAATTTCCAGCGGTTCGGCTTCAATGATCGCGCCGCATCGGTGGTGGTCGACAGTGGGTGGTGGCAAGTCTGTGAGGACGCGCAATTCCAGGGTCGGTGCGTCGTGTTGAGGCCGGGCAGGTATGACTCGCTGGCGTCGATGAACCTTAATTACCAGATATCCTCCGTCCGGCCGGTCGAGAACGACGCGCGCTACGACAACGGCCGCAGTGGCTATGCGGTGGCGCAAGGTTATGACACGCAACGTCGCAGCGACGAGTATCAGCGTCCCAACGACGCGTATCAACGTCGCAATGACGAGCAACTTTTCGAGGCGAACGTCACCTCGGCGCACGCCGTGGTCGGTAACGCGCAGCAGCGCTGCTGGATCGACCGCGAAAACGTCACGACCGACAACGGGCGGGGCAGCCCCAACATCGGTGGCGCGATCGCCGGCGCCGTCATCGGCGGCATCCTGGGCCATCAGATCGGCAGCGGACGAGGCAATGACGTCGCGACCGCCGCAGGGGCGGTGGGCGGCGCGGCCGTCGGATCCAACGTGGGCCGGGATCGCGATGGCGGTCAGGTGTACAGCCAGGACGTGCAGCGGTGCACGAACGTCGACAGCCAAGCCCGGCCGGATTACTGGGACGTGACGTATAACTTCCGCGGACAAGAGCACCGCGCGCAATTGAACACACCTCCCGGGAGCACCATCACGGTTAACCGCTCAGGTGAGCCCCGCGTGTACTGATCAACGTTCCTTTGTTCAACAAAAGCGGCCCCCGCGGCCGCTTTTTC
>JANXZT010000113.1 GCA_025355395.1 Betaproteobacteria bacterium | reverse complement strand
TGTCCGACAGGCTGCTAGAGAACCGTAACGCAAGACCGATCGGCTATCATGGCTGCGCACTTCACGCGCACCACACCGATCGCTCCCGATGCCACTGACTTCCCAGGAACCACAGCGCCGCCATTTCACGAGTCTCTCGGCGCACGGGTTTCATCGCGTCGCGTATTACGAATGGGGCGCCCCCGACAATCCGCGGGTCGTCATCTGCGTTCACGGGCTTACGCGCAATGGTCGTGATTTCGATGTGTTGGGCGAGGCGCTCGCGCCCACGCATCGAGTGGTGGCCGTCGATATGCCGGGCCGCGGACAAAGCGAGTGGCTGGCCGACCCGCTCGACTATGTTTTCCCGACTTATCTCACTGCGCTGACGGCGCTCATTGCGCGCACCGCGGTCGAGCGCGTGCAGTGGGTAGGCACCTCCATGGGCGGCCTCCTTGGCATGGTGCTCGCGGCGCAATCGGGGAGCCCCGTCGAGCGCATGGTCATAAACGACGTTGGCCCATCGCTCGAAGCGCCGGCGCTGGCACGCATTGCCGCTTACGTCGGTGCGGATCCGACGTTCGTATCTTATGACGACATCGCGCAATACATCCGCACCGTGTCGGCCCCGTTCGGCAACCTCGATGCGGCGCAATGGGACCATCTGGCCCGCTCGAGCGTCGAAGAGCGCCCGGATGGACGCTGGGGCCTGGTCTACGACCCCGGCATCGGCGTTGCGATCAAGGCCGCCGCGGCACCGCCGGCGATGTGGAACCTCTGGGATGCCATTGCATGCCGTACGCTGTTGCTTCGTGGACGTGATTCCGACCTCCTGTCCGCGGCCACGGCGCGCGCCATGGCCGAGCGCGGCCCGAAGCCGCGGCTCATCGAATTCGAGAGTGTCGGCCATGCACCCGCCCTGCTTGCATCAGACCAGATCGCACCGATCGTCGAGTTTTTGCGCGCTTGATCGCAAGCCGTTGGCTTCGCTCCGCAGCGCGCGATTGCTGTGCGCAACGCTTGCAAGGTGAGGCAGCTCTTGCCTGCCGGCATCCATTACAATCGCCCGGCGCCCCTCGCTTACCATGGCCCTGACCCTCAGTCTGCCCACCCCCGACGCCAACCCCGGCCATCCTCCGGAAACGCGTCCGGCCACGATTTCGGCTTGGCTCGGCGTCATGGTCAAGCGCGATCCCGCGAGCGCGGCCCGGGCAATCGGCGATGCGCTGGCGGCCACCAATCGGGTCGTGCTGAGCGACAGCCGGCGACTGCAACTTGCCGAGCGGTATTGGGGGGCCGCGAACGAATTGTGGTCCCCGCTCGAGCGCCGGTTCGGCCCGGTCCCACACCCACTGACCGGCGACGCGCTTGAGTCGGCGAAGGCGGCGCTCTCGCTCTCCCACGAACTCTCGGTCGCCTACAAGCATCTGCTCTCTCGCGCCGCGGACCGGCGGCTGCGCGTGGGCGGCGCAAAACAGCTCGCCGCGCTGATCCACCGCGCCATGGAGGGCACGTCGCGCACGATCACCAACAGCTATCTTGCGTATTCACCGGTTCCGGCCAAGACGTGGCTCGATGCGCATCGCATCCAGGCCTTCGCCCGCGAGCGCAATCTCCATCTGCAGCCTTCCACCGAACAGCCCAATGCAACACCGGAGCTGATCTACACCCGGGTGCTGCTGCTGGCACTCGCAAATCCGTACGGATTTCTGCCGGGACAGCTCGGCACGGTTATCCGCTATGTGCAGGCGCACGCCCATCGGGCCAAGCTCACCGGGGTGCAACCGGTCCACCGCATGGCAAAGGCCGTCGCGATCATTCCGGTGGGACACGACTTCCCGCCGTTCTCGGCGAACAAGGGCGGCTCGATCGAAGGCGAGAAAATGTTCCTGCTGACCTTCGATCTCGCCTTCCATTTGCAGGAGGAGTTGCGCGGGTTGCAGGCAGGCGCTCCCGCACCCGCGGGCGTTGGCAGCGACGGCATCTCGCGCCGCGCCTACATTGCGCTGTTGAGACGTCTTCTTCGGCAGTGGGCGATTCCGCCGGCGCGGCAGTTTAACCGGCTGCCTTCCCGGGCGCGGGTGCTGACCTGCGCCGGGTTGGCGAGCATATGGAAGTTAAGCCGGAACATCAATGACCGCACGCACGGCTCGCGTGCATCGCGGCCCCCGATGACCGACTGCCAGGTCGTGAACCACACGCCTGCCGGGTATGCGCTGCGCCAGATCGAAGGCCAGTCGACAGCGCTGCGCATCGGTGAGCTCATCGCCGTTACCGTCGAAGGCCGCGAGACATTGCAGATCGGCGTCATCCGCTGGTTCCGCAACGCGCTGCAAGGCGGCGGGCTCGAATTCGGTTGCGAGCTCTATTCCGATCACCCGGAGGTGGCGCAGGCGGCGCCAGAAGGTGCCTCCGAGGCGGCGCTGCTGCCGGTCATTGTGCTCCCGCAGGACGCCAAGGCACACGTCGTGGACGCCGATCCGCTGCAGGTGCTCGTTCCTGCCGATCGCTTCCGGGTCGAGCAGGCGATACGGCTCGATCGCGGAGAAATGGGGTTCGCGGTGCTCACCAAGCTGGTCGAGCAGGGGCCCGGGTTCGAGCTCTACGACTTCGTTCCAGTGGGTTAGCTCCTTGCCGCCAGGCGATCTGCGCGCATGGCGACTTATGCGTCTTGCCACGGCCGCGGTGGCGGCGCTCGTGCTGCTGCAAGTACTCTGGGAATGTTGGCTCGCACCCGTGCGCCCGGGCGGTTCCTGGCTCGCCTTGAAAGCGGTACCGCTGGCGCTGGTCTGGCCCGGGCTCGCCCGTGGCAACGTGCGTGCACGCCAGCTCACGGCGCTGCTGCTGCTGCTCTACTTCACCGAAGGGCTTGTTCGCGGCGTTTCCGAAAGCGGTCGCTACGCGCTGGTGGCCGCGATGGCGGCGCTCCTTGCAGTCGTTGCTTTCGGCGCGCTCTTCCTCGCCGATCGCCAGGAGCACAAGGCTGCCGCCGCAAACAACGAATCCTGACGCGCGTGTTGGTCGATCGATCAGCGCGCTGGCGCGCCCGGCACGGCGCCGGGAACGAGCCCCTTTGGCAGCGGAAACACCACGTGCTCGGCGGCGCCGTGCAACTCGCGCACATCGTTCGCACCCAAGGAGCGTAACCTGTCGATCACTTCATTGACCAGCACCTCGGGTGCCGATGCGCCCGCCGTTACACCAACGCGACCCTTGCCGGCGATCCATTCAGGCGCAATCTGATCGGCACGATCGACCATGTAGGCCGGTGTGCCGCGATTGGCTGCCACTTCGCGCAGGCGGTTCGAATTCGAGCTGCTTGGGCTGCCGACCACGATCACCACATCGACCTGCGGTGCGAGGAGCTTCACCGCATCCTGGCGATTCTGGGTGGCGTAACAGATGTCGTCCGTCTTCGGGCCCACGATGGCCGGAAAGCGACGCTTTAATGCGAGCACGATGTGCGCCGCATCATCGACCGAGAGGGTGGTTTGCGTCACGTAGGCAAGGTTGCCGGGTGTGGCGATCTGCAGCCGATCTACATCGGCAACGGAGTCGACCAGGTGAATGCGCCCGGTCACCTGGCCCATCGTCCCTTCGACCTCCGGATGACCGGCGTGCCCGATCATCACTATCTCGCGTCCCTGCTCGTGCATCTTGACCACCTCGACATGCACCTTGGTCACCAACGGGCACGTCGCATCGAAGACGCGCAGTCCGCGCGCCGTGGCTTCATCGCGTACGGATTTGGGTACCCCGTGCGCGGAGAACACCAGGGTCGCCCCTGCCGGCACGTCATCAAGCGCCTCGACGAAGATGGCGCCCTTGGCCCGCAGATCGTCAACGACGAACTTGTTATGGACGACCTCGTGCCGCACATAAATCGGCGCACCGAATTGAGCGAGTGCCCGTTCGACGATGGCAATTGCACGATCGACACCGGCACAGAACCCCCGCGGGTTCGCGAGCAATACATCCATCACAATCCCTTCGCATCGTCGGCGCCGGCACGCTCTCCCGCCGGCCGGTCGCCGCGCGTCCGGCGCTGCCGGAAGCTGTCGAAAATGAGGAGCCCGGCGCCGACCGTGATCGCACTATCGGCCACGTTGAATGCCGGATAGAACCAGTGCCCGTAATGAAACAGCAGAAAATCGACGACCGCGCCGATCGTCAGCCGATCCCACAAGTTGCCCAACGCACCCCCGAGTATGAGAGCGAGCCCGAGGCAGTACCAGCGATCACCGCCGCGCCGCAGGAGCCATGTGATGAGCACCGTAGCCACGAGCGCAATAGCCGCGAACAACCAGCGCTGCCATCCGCCTGCGCCGGCAAGAAAGCTGAACGCAGCACCCGGATTGAAGGTAAGGACCAGGCTGAAAAAGAAGGTCACCACCTTTTCCTCGCCGCGTTGAAATGCGGCCAGCATGCCGGCCTTGCTCGCTTGATCGGCCGCGAAGATTGCGAAGCTCAGCCACAGCCACGCATGCCATCGCGGCGCCGGCATCCTCGTTCGATTGACCACGGGCGCGCGCGTGCCGGGTGCGTTCATCTTGAGCCTGTTCACACTTCACGCGAAAGCGCGGGGTTCGCCGGCGCCGAAAAGGTTTGCGCGACAGCGACCGCACAACACAGGGTGCGCCGGATCGGCTCCGACATCAGCCCGGTAATGCCAGCAACGTTCGCATTTGGGGAAGACGCTTGGTGTGACATGGATCGCGAGCGCATCAGCGGGCGCGGCGGTTGCCGCCGACGTGATGAAGACAAAACGCAGATCGTCGCCGATCGACGCGAGAGCGGCATGATCGGCC
>JANXZT010000501.1 GCA_025355395.1 Betaproteobacteria bacterium | reverse complement strand
ATTCCCCCCGGTGCGGTCGTCTCCTTCCTGCTGCCCAATGGCGTGAGTGCGGTCAGCGTGTTTCTTGGGGCGATGTATGCCGGCTACGTGGTGGCGCCCACGAGTTTGCTGGCCCAGGACGCGCAGCTCGATTACATCCTCCCTCATTCCGATACACGTCTGGTATTCGCGGCGCCGGAGTACGTCGAGCGTCTTCGAGGAGCCGTGGCGCGCACCGGCGCCCGCGCCATCATCCGGCCGACGGCGGTCGACGACATGGGATGGAGCGCGCTGCTGCAAGGCGCGTGCCCCGCGCCGCCCGACCCCGCCACACCCGCGCTGCTCATGTACACCTCGGGAACCACGGGCGAGCCGAAGGGTGCGCTGCTCTCGCATTGGAATCTCGTATTTGCCGCGCGCACTGTCGGCGCCGCCCATGCGCTGGGCCCCTCGGATCGCGTCCTTTCGGCGTTGCCTCTCTATCACATCAACGGCCAGTGTATCGGTACGCTCTCGCCGCTGGTGTCGGGGGGAAGCCTGGTGTTGCCGCATCGATTCAGTGTAGGGCAATGGTGGCCGCTCGTGGAGCGTTACCGGCCCACCTGGCTGAACGTGGTGCCGACGATCATCGCGTATCTTCTGAATGCGGGCAACGCAACGGCGGCGCAACTCGAGGCCTGCCGGGGTGTGCGCTTTGCGCGCTCGGCATCGGCGCCGCTGCCGCCCGAGCAGCATCGTGCCTTCGAGGCGCGATTCGGCATCTCGGTGATCGAGGCGATGGGGCTTACCGAATGTGCCTCGGTGGCCTTCGCTAATCCACTCGATCCCCAGGCGCGCAAGCTGGGGTCGCCGGGACGTGCGATCGGTGTGGAAGCCCGTGCGGTCGCGCCGGATGGCAAAGTGCTGGGGCCCGGGCGGCCGGGCGAGATTCAACTGCGCGGCCAGAACGTGATGCTCGGCTATTACAAGTCGCCCGAGATCACGCAGGCGACACTAAGCCGCGACGGCTGGCTCGCCACCGGCGATCTTGGCCATCTCGACCACGACGGATTTTGCTTTATCACCGGACGATTGAAGGAGCTCATCATCAAGGGCGGCGAGAACATCGCACCGCGGGAGATCGACGAGGCACTGCTCCTGCACCCCGCCGTGCTCGAAGCGGCCGCGGTGGGGATCCCCGATGTGAACTACGGCCAGGACATTCTGGCGTGCGTGGTGCTCAAACCGGACGCGGCATGTACGGTCGAGGAGTTGCATGCCCATTGCCTGCGCCTTCTTGGCCGGTACAAGACTCCCAAGGAATTGCGTCTGGTGGCCGAGTTGCCGAAGGGACCCTCCGGCAAGGTGCAGCGATTGAAACTGCTTGAATGAGAGTGCGCGGTTGGTCTTGGCGACGATTGTATTTCGGCATGAGTCCCGAAGGACATGAAATCGGTTCCGAGAGTAAATCAATTCAATAGAACCAAGTCCGAGTACTGTTTCAGCACCACATCCGCTGTCAGCAAATGCAACGGTTCATACATCGCCTGCGCCACCAACAGGCGATCGAATGGATCACGATGATGGTGCGGTAACCCGGTGACGCGCGCGACATGCAGCGCCGAGACGGGCAATTCGCTAAAACCGCTTGCCCGTATTCCGGCTACGAGATCGCCCGCCACGACGTTCAATTTGCCGATACCGGCTTTGATGGCGGCCTCCCATATCGACGCAGCGCTGACAAACACCTCCACGGCGCCAGCGATTTCGCCGCGCGCCCTCTTGGACAGCTTGCGTGAATCCGCCAGGTACCAAAGATAGATTTGCGTGTCGAGCAGCAGTCTCACCCGCGCCCCTCGAATGCATCGAGCACCTGCAGCGGAAGGGGCGCATCGAAATCATCGGCAATCTTGATCTTGCCTTTCAGGAAACCGGGCTTGCGCACGCGCAGGACAGGCTTGATGGGAACGAGCCTGGCCATGGGCTTGCCGGCTTTGGCGATGACGACCTCGGTGCCACTCGCGACTTTATCGACGAGACGCGACAGATTCGTCTTGGCGTAGTGGATATTGACCTGCTCGAATTCCTGCATTTGGCCGCCCATTGGCCTAAACTAAGCCTAGTCTACTCTGGTGCGTAGCTGGCGCAAGGGTCGGTACGGCCCGTCCCGCGTTGGCGCGGTTCCTGCGTTGGCGTGGTTGCGAGGGCAGGCGCCCAGCTATATCATTCCGTCGTGTGCCGCAGCGCAGCCGATGTCCTGCCTCCATTGCGAGGATGCCGATTGCGTGACGGTGTGCCCGACCGGCGCCTCGTACAAGCGTGATGACGGCATCGTGCTGGTCGACCAGGAAAAATGCATCGGCTGCAATTTGTGCGCATGGGCCTGTCCTTACGGCGCACGCGAGCTCGATCAGGCGGCGGGCACCATGAAAAAATGCACCCTCTGCGTCGATCGCATTTATAACGAGGCATTGCCGGAGCCCGAGCGGCAACCCGCTTGTGTCCTGGCGTGTCCCACCCACGCCCGGTTCTTCGGCGACCTGGATGATCCGTCGTCACAGGTCGCACAGATCTCGGCCGAACGCGGCGGCTTTGGGCTCCTGGAGGACATGGGCTATCGCCCGGTGAACCGGTACCTGCCCCCGCGGGTGCCCAAAGTCGCGGCAGTCGCTGCGCCGCGTAGCCCTCCCGTTTCTGGCGAGGCATCGACGCGCGTGCCCGGCACACCGCTCGCGGCATTGTTGGCGCTCGCGGCACGCCTCATCGGCGGCTGATCGCGCCATGCGGCCGGCGGGCATTGGAGCAATCGCGTTGGCGTTGGGGATCATCGCGTTGATCGTCAAGCTGATCTGGTGGCGGCGTGCCTCGGGCATGACGGAATCGCGCACCCTGGAGCAGGCCATCGGTGTTGCCCACGGCGTGCGCCCGCCGCCGGTGCCGGGTCGGGCGCCACTTTCGATCATGGCGGCGCGGCTGCTCGGTGCGGGCCATACGAGCGGAACGTTTCTCACCCACGAGTTCGGATTCACCGCCAGTCGCGTTCAGGCGTCGCTGCTGCGTTGGCTGGCATGGCTCGGTGGTTTTGTCCTGCCCTTGATCTGGCTCGGGTTCGGAGGTGGCAACACGGCCGCTGCGCAGTTCGCCGCCGGCCTCTGTATCATCGGACTCATGGCAGAGCGGTGGCTCTTTTTCGCGGAAGCCCGGCACACCGTCCGGCTCTTTCACGGCGATGCGCGCACATGACGGCGGGCGGACTCTGATGCCCACCGATTCCCTTGCGGCGCGTGTCTGGCGCACCGATATCGCCGGCGCGGGGGCCTTCGTGAGCTATGTCGTTCCGCGGTCGCCGTCGCAAACGGTGCTCGAGGTCGTGACTTACATCCAGCGCCGGCTCGATCCCACCCTTGCCTATCGCTTTGCCTGCCGCGTCGGGATGTGCGGCTCCTGCGCCATGACCGTAAACGGCAAGGCGCGCTGGACCTGCCGCACCCATGTGCAGGCCGTTGCGCGTGACGGTGTACTCGAAATCGCGCCGCTCGCCAACCTGCCGGTCGTGCGCGATCTCGTCACCGACATGCGCGAATTCTTCGACAAATGGGCCCGCGCCAAAGGTCACTTGACGCCGACCACCACGCGTCACGATCCGCTCGCGCGCGTCGCGCCCGACTCCGACAAGCGCCGCGCGGTGGATGCGGGGATCGAATGCATCGGCTGCGGCGTCTGTTATGCGAGTTGCGATGTCGTCCGCTGGAACCCGCGCTATCTGGGACCGGCTGCGCTCAACCGGGCCTGGACGCTGGTGAACGACGTGCGCGATGGCGGCAACCGCGAGCGCTTGGGCGCGGTCGCTGGTGACGCCGGGTGTCACGCCTGCCACACCCAACAGACCTGCACCGAGCGCTGCCCCAAGCACCTGACACCGACCGCCGCGATCGCGGGATTGAAGCGATTGACCGCGCTGGCGGCGTTGCGGGGCGAACTGCCATGAGCGCGGCCCGCCGCGAGGCGCTGCTATGGCTCGCATCAAGGGTGAGCGCGATGATCCTTGCCTTGTGCGTGGTGGTGCATCTTGCCACCATGATCGTCGCGGTGCGGGGCGGGCTGACTGCCGCCGAGATTCTCGGCCGCACGCGCGGGAGCATGGTTTGGGCGCTCTTTTACGGCACGTTCGTCATCGCGGTGGCGGTGCATGCACCCCTTGGTTTGCGGACGGTGCTGGGAGAGTCCGCGCGCTGGCCGGAACGGGTGCTCGACATGGGGCTGCTCCTTTTCGGAATACTGGTCCTCTTCACGGGCTTGCGTGCGGTCGTGGCCGTGACCATGGCATGACCGCGCGTACGAATGTACTAGGCGTGGATTGGCGCACCCGGGGACACGCAGGGTGGTGGGCCTTTGCGCTGCATCGGGTTTCCGGCGTGGCGCTCACACTCTTCTTGCCGGCACATTTCTGGGCGTTGGGCCAGGCCCTCACCGGTGAGGCGGCGCTCTCCGGGTTTTTGGCGTGGACGGACCAGCCGCTGGTGCGCGCTTCCGAGATCGCCCTGGTGTTCTTGCTGGCCGCTCATCTCGCGGGAGGGGTGCGGCTGCTCTTCGTGGAGTTCCGTGGCTGGCGCGCTGGCTGGCAGCCGAGCCTTATCGCCGCCGTGGTCGGCATTGCCACGGTGTGCGCCTTGTCTTTTGCCCTCAATCTCGCTTGAGGGATTCGCAATTCGCGCGACTTGTTGAGAGGTTCCGATCATGCGCATACCAATCGAACGCGTCGAAGAGGCGGCGAAAGAGCTCTACATTCGCGCGCTGAAGCAACTGCCGCCCGACATCAAATCGGGCTTCGCGCGGCTCGCGTCGCAGGAGAGCGGCCGCACGGCCAAGTCGGTGCTGGGAACGATGATCGAGAACATTGCGGTGGCGGAGCGCACCGACAATCTCCTGTGCCAGGACACTGGCATTCCCATCTACAACATCACGATCGGCCCCGGCGTGCAGATCGACGGGGTGGCGCTCAAGGCTGCCATTCGGCACGGCTGCGAGCGCGCGACGCGCGAATATCCCCTGCGCTCGTCGGTGGTGCATCCGCTCACGCGTCATAACGAGCATTCGTCCTGTGGCATCGGCATTCCGGTGATCCACATCGATTTCACTTCTGACCTTGCCGGCATTCGCATCGAGATGATTCCCAAGGGGAGCGGCTCCGAAAACAACTCGTTCCTGCGCATGGCCATCCCCGCGGAAGGTGTCGATGCGATCAAGCAATTCGTGGTCGACTGCGTGATTGCCGCGGGCGGCAGGACGTGCCCGCCGACCATCGTCGGAGTCGGTGTGGGCGGCACCTCCGACCTTTGCGTGCATCTCGCAAAAATAGCGGCCACGCGGCCGCTGGGCTCCCATTGTGCGGATGCGGCGGGGGCGAGCCTCGAAGCCGAATTGAGCGAGGCAGTGAACCTGCTCGGCATCGGGCCGCAGGGGCTGGGCGGCGACTCGACGGCGTTTGCGGTGCAGGTGGAGCTCGCTGCGACCCACATCACGATGAACCCGGTGGCGGTCAACATGCAGTGCCATTCGGCGCGCCGCGCGAGCG
>JANXZT010000475.1 GCA_025355395.1 Betaproteobacteria bacterium | reverse complement strand
GAACTGCGCGATCCGCAGGCGAAACGGCGCATGCAGCAGGCGTATGGGATTACCGTTCGCGAGTTCTACGGTGTTGCCGATGTCGGTGCCGTGGCGTGGGAATGCTCGGCCGGGAACGGCATGCATCTTCGCGACGACCTTCTGGTTGAATTTGTCGCGCCCGGGCAGACGCAATCGGTGGAGCCGGCAGCCGACCGGCCCGCCGAACTCGTCGTCACGGATTTTCATCGGGAGGCCATGCCGATCATTCGCTTGAGGACCGGTGACTTGATCGACGGCCTCTCGCGCGAGCCCTGCACCTGTGGCCGGAGCTCCCCCCGCTTCACGCGCATTGTTGGCCGGGCAAGCGAAATCACCAAGGTAAAAGGCATGTTCGTCGTGCCGCGCCAGGTCGTCGATGTCATGATGCGCGACGGCGTCGACCGGCCTTTCAGGCTCGTGGTCGACCGGCTCGACGGTGGCCGCGACCAGTTGACACTCGAGGTCGCAGGGGAACCATTTCCTGATCGCGATGGATTTCAGGCTCACGTGGAGTCCGCATTGCGCATGCGCATTGCATTGAATTTTGTGCCTAGCCTGCCGCAAGGCGGACCGCGCCTGGTTGATCGTCGATTTGCGCCGGGAGCCTGAGATGTCGCCGTTGGCATCTACCCCGGGCGCTGACCCCGTGCTCGAGATCAGCCACATCAAGGTCGAGTTTGGATCCATCGTCGCGGTAAACAACGTCAGCACGAGTGTCCAGGCGGGCGAGATCTTCGCCATCGTTGGGCCGAACGGAGCAGGCAAGAGTTCACTGCTGAACGCGATCAACGGCTTCTACAAGCCGAGCAGCGGCCAGATCCGTTTCAATGGCCGTGACATCGTCGGCCTGCGGCCTCATCAGGTTGCCAAGCTAGGCGTGGCCCGCACTTTCCAGAACATCCAGCTGTATCTGGGGATGCCGGTACTCGACAACCTTATGGCTGGACGGCACATCCACATGAACAACGGTGTGCTCCAAGCTATCATCCGCCCGTGGGGAATGAAGGAAGAGGCTCGCCAGCGCGAAGCCGTCGAGAAGGTTCTCCAGTTTCTCGGCCTTCAGGCCCAGCGCAATACGCCCGTCGGCACGTTCGGCTACGGCATCCGCAAGCGAGTCGATCTCGGACGTGCGCTGTGCATGGAGCCCAAACTCCTTTTGCTCGATGAGCCCATGGCTGGAATGACCATGGACGAGAAGGAAGACATGGCCCGGTTCATCCTCGAAGTTCGGCACTCTACCGGCATTCCAATCGTGATCGTCGAGCACGACATGCAGCTTGTTTCGGACATTGCAGATCGGGTGTTGGTGTTGGATTGGGGGCAGGTTGTCGCGACGGGGAAACCTGATGAGGTCCTACGCCTTCCCGAAGTGGTCGCCGCTTATCTTGGAAGCGAGTTGACCGAATGATCCACATCGACGACACCAACAACACCCTGCCCAAGTGCGTTTTGCGAAACGGCACTGCGACGCCGTCGCAAGTCGCCATGCGGCGCAAGATGCTCGGTATCTGGCATCGCATCACCTGGGGAGAAGTGCTGACCGAGGTCAGGAACATCGGTGCGGGCTTGCTCGCCTCGGAGCTTGCAACCGATCCCTGCATCGTCATCCTCGGGAACAACGAGCCGGAGTTGTTCTGGGCCGAGTATGCCGTGCAAGCAATCGGCAAGGCGGCCGTCTGCCTGTACCCGGACGCGTCCGAAGCGGAGGTGGTGACCCTGTTTCGCGATTGCGGTGCCCATGTTGCCTTCGCCGAGGACCAGGAGCAATGCGACAAGCTTCTCGAGATTGCCGACCGCGTTCCGCTCCGGACGATCATTTATTGGGATGAGCGGGGCATGAGGGGCTATGACGACCCCCGTGTCATGAGCCTTGCGGCGCTGGCTGCAAAGGGGCGAGAAGCTCTTGCGTCAACACCTGATCTTGTAGACCGACTGATAGTGAAGGGCCGCCCCGAAGATCTCGCGGTGGTGATCTACACGTCCGGCACGACCGGCGACGCCAAAGGCGTCATGGGCACCCATCGCTACCTGCTGGATTGCGCTCTTCGCTGGCGTGACGTGCTGGACGCCCATGCCTGTGCGAATTACGTGAGCTACATCTCACCAGCATGGGCCACGGAACAGTATTTGGGTCTTGGGCTTGGTGTTGCTCTGCCAATGATCGTCAATTTCCCGGAAGAGCCTGAAACAGTCACGACGGACACGCGTGAGATTGGCGCCGAGTTCCTGTTCTTCAGTTCGCGGCAATGGGAAGCGATCGTGTCTTCGACCGAGTCCCGCATGCGCGACGCAGGCTGGCTTGCGCGCAGCGTCTACCGCTGGGGGATCAAAACGCTCGTCGAGACGCAAGAGAACTTGCCTGGTCGTCTTCCCCGCTTCAAGAGAGCACTTGCGGATGCGCTCGTGGCCAACCCCATGCGGGACCGGCTCGGATTCAAGTACCTCAGAACGGCTGTGAATTCAGGCAGCGCACTTAGCCCCGAGGTGTTCGACCTCTTTCACGCGTTGGGTGTCAGTCTGCGAAACGTCTATGGCTTCACTGAAGTCGGGATCGTCGCTGCGACGCAAGGGGAGCGCCGCTTTGGAACTGTGGGCAAGCCGCTCAAGAGCTGGCTGGGAACGACCCCTCTGGAAACCCGGATCGAGAACTCCGAGATCCAGGTGCGCGGCGGCGTCATCTTCGACGGGTACTACGGAAAACCGGATGCGATGGCCGCCCGCATAACACCGGATGGCTGGATGCGCAGCGGCGACGCCGGGTACTTTGAAGAGGATGGCTATCTCGTTTATCTCGACAGACTCGACGATCTCCGTCGGTTGTCATCTGGCAAGACTATCGCGCCCCAGTTCATCGAAACCCGCATCCGCCTGAGCCCCTACGTTCGAGACGTTGTCGTTATCGGCGATGCGAGCCGCGACTATGTGGGTGCGCTGATCGACATCGATGTCGATCTCGTCGGGAAATGGGCAGAAGAGCGGCAGATCTCGTTCTCCGTCCATGCCGACCTGTCACAGAAAGCTGAAGTGCTCGCGTTGGTGCGCAGCGAACTTGAACGCATCAACGAGACGCTTCCCGAGCACTGCCGAGTGGTTCGCTTCATCAATCTCTTCAAGTCCTTCGACGCCGACGAAGGCGAGCTGACCCGCAGCCGGAAGATTCGACGTACTGTCGTAGAGCAAAGGTACAAGACCTTGATCGACGCGATCTACGGTGGTCTGGACCTTGTGTCGAGCTCCGTCGAGGTGAAGTTCCGGGACGGCCGCTCGCGCATCATCCAGGCTGACGTCGCTGTGTGTTCGCTGCAAGCACGTCAAGCGTAGTGCGGTTCCTTTGCAAATCAGCGGCAAAAGCGGAGTCCCGTATAGCCGATGCGCCTACCTGTTGACAAGCGTTCTCAATCCGCGCAAATTCCATCGTGCGTTCATTCCAAGAGGAGGTGGCCATGAAAACAATATTGGCGGCAACGGTGTTGGCCCTGTTCGGCCTCGCTCCGGCTACCGGCTCAGCATGCAAATACGACGACTCGACGGCGTCCGCAGCTCCGCCCGCGCAGTTGGGCTTGGCGCCGGCTCCGGCAGCGACCAAGGCGCCTGCAGCTACCCTCGCGAAGGCGCCTGCCCCAACGGCGGCGAAGCAGGTGCTGGGCAAGGTCAACGCACCCGCGCGCGACGCGAAGCTCGCGGTGGTGAGCATCAACTAGCCTCGCCGATAGGTCAAAGAAGCCCGCCTGGCGCGGGTTTTTTTGTTCGGACTTACAGATTTGACACCGCAATGCGCACCGATACCGTGCGCATTGCGGCCATCTGCTTTCTCAATTTGGCATGATCGCGCGGGCGCTGCATGGATCAGAAAGAACTGCTTGAGCTGGAACTCAGTGCGCTCGCCGCTCACCTGCATGCGCGTCGCTCCGCGATTCTCATCGCCTGGAGCCGGGCAGCGCAGGGTGACCCCAAGCTCACGACCTCGGCCGCGTTGTCGCGGGCCCAGTTCTATGACCACATCCCCAACATGCTCGACGCGCTCGAGCGCAGGCTTCGGTCGACGTATCTTCGCGACAAACTGGACGCGACACAGGATGAGGCGGCCAATGCGCAAGGGCACGGGCTGCAACGCTGGCAGCAGGGCTACAACGAGCAGGAGGTCATGCGCGAGTGGGTCTGGATCAATGCATGCCTGGCCGACGAGCTCGAGGCTTACGCCGCCGCCCGACCAAGGCTCGCCCCTGAAGTGATGTCGTCGGCGTGGCGTCTAACCTCGGAATTCCTCGTGACGGGCATGAGCGAAAGCGTCGCGCAATACGCTCACCTGCAACGCGCCGACGCCTCCGCTCGCTTGCGGGCACTCGAAGATGCCCACCGGCAACTCGCGGCCCTCGAACAGCAACGCGCCGAAGCGTGGCGCGAAGCCACGCACGATCTGCGTGGCAATCTCAGCATCGTACAGAACGTCGCCACCGTGCTCCAAAGCAAGGGGTCTCGTACGCCGCCGCCGGAGGCGTCGCTGCGCATGCTGGAGCGGAGTGTGGCCTCACTGCACGCGCTCCTGAATGACCTCACGACGCAGGCGCGGCTCGATGCCGGCCACGAGCACCGTGAAGTGCAGCCGTTCGACGCAGCACAGGCCTTGGGCGGGCTTTGTGCGAGCTCGCAGCCCATCGCCGCCGAGCATGCTCTCTATCTCAAATCGGAAGGGCCTGCGAGCCTCCTGGTGGAAGGCGACCGGGTCAAGGTCTGCCGCATAGCCCAGAACCTCTTGCTCAACGCGTTGCAATACACCAAGCACGGCGGCATCAAAATCACGTGGCAAGAGGCGGAGGCAGGCGCCGAGCGGTGGATGCTTTGCGTGCAGGACAGCGGGCCCGGGTTGGGAACTGATGTCAGTGCCCCGATCTCCGTTGCGCTCGATGCCGCCACACGCGATATGCAGAAGATCGAAAAACGCGCGACGGAAGCGGGCCTCGGCGGAGATGATCCAGCGCAAGCGCCGACACTTGAATCACGCTCGTCGCCGCGCGTCGATCGGCCGGGAGAGGGCATCGGCCTCGCCATCGTCAAGCGGCTTTGCGAGCTGCTCGATGCGAGCCTCGAGCTGCAGACGGAGCCGGGCAAGGGCACGACGTTTCGAGTGACGTTCCCGAGCAGATATTCGAAGGGATAATTGCGGCGCGCTTCGCTGGGCGTGGGGTGCTCTAAGCGTGCCGTCGTTTACCACCGCACCGTCGCACCAGCCAGCCATACGCTTGTCGGACCGTTACGATTCAATCGCGCCTGATACCCAACGTCTACATCGAACCCTGATCGCACGACGCCTATGGCACCTACGCGTAGAGCCGACTGCCACCGACCGCGACCAGCGTTGGGTTCGGTGTCCAACGCAACGTCGGCGAGCAGCAGTCGGAAGCGTGGCGATAGGCTCCATACCGCAGCGGAGGACGCGTGATAGAGATCGCGTCGCTCGGATTCGGCGCGGTTTTTCGCATAGCCCAAGTTCGCATGGAATGCCAGCGGCGCTGCAACATAGGCAGCCGCCACCAACCCATGCGCGGTCGTATTCCCGGTGCCAAGGCCACGGGCGGCATTGCCGGTCGGAACAGCAAGGCCTGCCCGGAGCGCTAAGCTTGCCGCCCCGGCTTCCAGGAAGCGCCACTTGACGTCCAGCGTGGCATCCCCAACGCCACGTGCCCGCACCGTGTCGCCATCATCGAACCGTAAGTCGAGCAAGGTCGGGCGCGCAATCAGGTCCAGGGTCAGCGACAGTCCGTAGAAAAGTTGTGGTCCGAACTCGAATGTATGGACGCCTTCGTCCCGAGTCCATGCATTGCCCAACTCAAGTTCCCACTTTCCCGCCCCTTGCGTCGGCGTGTCCTCGGTGATCAGCGGGTGTGCGCAGTAACCGTCGAACGACGCCAGCAGCACAGCGAGGGCTACCAGCGCTTGCCAACTGGCACTATGAAAGCTAGCGGATGGGTAAGGCTTGTACATTTCGACCTCAGCATCGATGCGCCGGAATTCGTCACACGATAAACATCGCGACGACTGCGGTGCCCATGACAATAGTTGCGAGCCAGCCGAGTATTTTCAGCCTTCGCCGAATGGTAAATGTGCCCATTACCTTTTCATCGGCCCCTAACAGCATCATTACGGCCATGATCGGCACTGCGATTACGCCATTGATGACCGCACTCCAAAACAATGCCTTGATGGGGTCGATTTTGGTGAAGTTGAGTATTACTCCGCCAACCGTCGCCAAAGCAACGATTGCGTAGAACTCGCGCGCCTCCCAAAGCTTGAAGTCCAAACCCCCTTTCCACTGAAATGTCTCCGACACGGCGTACGCTGCCGAGCCTGCAAGAACCGGCACTGCCAGCAACCCAGTGCCGATGATGCCCATGCTGAACAAAAGGAATGTGAAGTCTCCGGCAATAGGCCGCAAAGCTTCTGCGGCCTGAGCAGAAGTCTGAATGTCCCTGATGCCTGAAGCGTGCAGTGTGGCGGCAGTACTGATGATGATGAACAAGGCAATAAGGTTGGAGAATCCCATGCCGATGTAGGTATCCATCTTGATGCGGCGGAGGTGCTTGCGCCCACCTGTGGGATCGAGTTTCAGCGCGTTTGCATCGGGATCGGCTTTAACGTCTTCGACCTCTTGCGCGGCTTGCCAGAAGAACAGGTAAGGGCTGATCGTAGTGCCGAACACCGCAACGATCACCGTAATCATTGCGGGAGAGAAGGCGAACTTCGGCAAAAAGATGCCGACGAGCACGTCTTTTACAGGAAGTTGGATAGCAAAAATCACCGCCACATACGCGAGCAGGGACAGCGTCAGCCATTTGAGATAGTGAACGTACTGGCGGTAAGACAAGAACACCTGCAACGTCAGACACAAAGCTCCGAATGTGACAGCGTAGTAGTGTGCCCGTCCTCCAATCACAAGTCGCAACGCCTCCCCCATTGCCGCAATATCGGCGGCAATATTAATGGTGTTGGCCACCAACAGCATGGCTACGACGGCGTAAAGCACTGCGCGGGGAAAGTTTCGGCGGATGTTGTCCGCGAGTCCGTGACCGGTGACCCGCCCCATTCGTGCGCTTACCAATTGAATCCCGACCATGAGCGGGTAGGTAAGAATCACAGTCCAGCCCAGCTCATAGCCGAACTGCGCGCCTGCCTGCGAGTAAGTGGCGATTCCACTGGGATCGTCATCGGCAGCACCGGTGATCAGACCCGGGCCGAGTTGATGGAATATGCGGCGTGATCTTTGGATCATGACTCTCTCCTCGTCGCGCCGAACCAAGTCGCGACTTTATTACGCACGCGGGCACACGAATGCCGCCGAGTGGCAATCGCGAACAACATGCACGAGGTTGATGCGGAGAAAGGCTAAGGTGGGCCGCGCGGACTGCGGATACCTTGGGTGCCTTCCCAGCCAACTGCTTTATCCGCCGGGAAAGCTCAGTCGGTCGAGAGATCGACTGCGGGTTCTTGCGGCGGGCTAGTGTGGACTTCTACTGGGTGTGTCCAAAAATTAGCCCCTTTAAGAATGTGGCGAGCGGAAGATACCGTTTCACCCTCCGGGTTGTCAACAGCTTGGACAGCGGAAATTGCCCAGAGCAATCGGCCATGGCCGACGACAGCGAACGGCCAGCAGGATTGCGCAAAGCTGAGTCTTGTTGCCGATCTCCCGATGGCGCCAAGGCCGGTTACCGTTAGGCAGGCGCAGCAGCGTGTGCACCTCGCACTCGTGCAGGAGCTTGCGGTGGATGGTTTCGCCGGCGCCGCCTTCGAACAATACGTTCTCGGGCAGTCCCACAATCGAATATGCAGTCACAACCCGTCCTCGTTCAAGCCCAGGCTCTTCAATTCCAACCCTTGAATTTCCTGCAACGACTTGCCCGCGATTCCCTGCAAATCCCCATACATCCCCACCGTTGCCCCCATCACACGCTCAATTTGTCCTTCGCGCTTGGCCCACTGTTTCAGGATGACTTGTCTTTCCTTGTCGAGATCTTCCTGCATAGTGGAAAACGCTTCGACGATGGCTTCGACCCGATGGCGGAAACGCGGGCCGGTGAGGTACTGATAAACCATTTCCGTTTTGGTTTGCTGACCGTCGGAAGCCTGCCGCGCCGTCGCGATTTCCAGCAATGACTGGCGAAGAATTGTAGCTACCGGCAATGCCGCGCGGGGATGCGTTACCCAGATGCCATCGACCATCTCAAAGGTTTCAACGCCTTTCGGCAATACCTGGCTTACGATCACGGCGATTTCGGCTTTGGCAGTGCGCTGATCTTCCCGCAGTTTGACCAACCATCCATCGCTCCAGTTTTTTGTGCGCTTGCATTCCCACAGAATGGTGCCGATAGCCTGGCTGCCTGCGCTGACAACACGGTGCAGCACATCCCCGCCGTATTCACCCTTGGGCACGGGCTCGATGGCATCCAAAGGGAATTTCGAGCGCAGCAGGCTCTCAAGCTCCAGCTCCTGCACTTCGCCCTGCGACTGTTGCGAACCCTGTTCGGCGCGGCGCTTGAGGTCTTCGATTTTCTTCTGCATTGACGAGATGGTCAGATCGTTTTCTTTCACCTTGAGATTCAGCTCGTCTTCCGCTTCTTTTTTGGCTTTCTGCCGGGTAATCGCAAGACCCTCCTGAATGCGTTTTTGAACGGTGAGTTCCAGTTCGCGTTTGGCGTCATCGAGCTCGCGCTGCTTCTTGATGAGTTCAGCTTGTGCGTCTTGTGCTTCGGCCAGTTTTTCGTTGCGCTGTTTGAGCACTTCCTGTAGCTCGGCAAGTTCTTGCGCCGTCCGTTCCAGATCGGTTGCCGCCGCCTGTTTGGCTTTCTTGGCCTCTTCCGCTGCAATCCTGACGCGATCTTTTTTGAGTTGCTCTCCAACCTGATCGGCTACCTGCTCGTCGAGTTTGTTCTTGGCGTCGGTCAGCAGCTTTTCCTTCTCGCGCATGGCTTGCTCGCGCGTGGCAATGTCTCTGTCTTTCTGCGCCAATTGCTGCTCATATTGCTTGCGTGTGGCCTCGATCAGAGGCGCAGCCAGGGATTCGGTGAGCTTGATTTCCGTTTTGCAGTTGGGGCAGAGGATGGTTGGTTCTGTCATAGGAAGCGCTCCAAGATCGGGCATCAAGCTTTCGACGCCAGGAAATATCGCCGTTTCGGATCCTGCGGACTTGTACCCACTTCCTGGACCAGACCGCGCCCAATCAGGCCGATCAGGCGCGTGCGCGTCGCGCGCGAGGACCGCTTGATCCGGTCCGCGATCTCCTGGGTCGAAAGTCCATTGCCGCGGGCAAGCGCATCGAGGATGGCTTGGTCGGTCTCATCCAGGGTTGGCGCACCCGTGCGCACCGTAAGGATGGTTACGCGGAATCGGCTGCCGATTTCCTCCAGCACCGGAGCCGCGAGCCCCGCATCGCGGCAAGCCGCCGTCATTCGCTGGATACCGCTTCCCCATTGCTCGATCAGGCCCAGCTCGTGGAATACCCGACCGATGACGCGGTTGCGCAATTTGGAAATGCCGCGGCGGAGGTCGTCAAGCGTCAGGCCAAAGGGCAGCAATCCCGGATTCTCGACTTCCAGCCGATCGTCGAAGATGGATAACCGGATCGGCGCGCCCCGCTGTGCGTAGTCGGCGTGCGCCACCGCGTTGATGACGGTCTCGCGCACGGCAGCCGGCGGCAGGTTCCAGCGCACCTTGCGGCGCACCGCGCCGATTTCGATGCCGTGCGTAGCGTGTTTATGCACAAACGCGATGGCTTCTTCGACGGCCTTGGCGGGACACGCTCTGATTTCCGTGCTGTCGGCAATTTTTGTTTTGTCGGTGCCGCGAAACCGTCCGGCCTGAATCCAGGCATCAGGAAAGTGAGCTTCCCGCTCCTTGCCGAAGAGCAACATGCCACCGACCGTCGGAACTTTTCGCCCTTGATGCCGGGTGACGAGGCGCAGCGTGTCCAGATCCGCCCGCTTTAGCTTGCGCACCGGCGCGAACAACTCGGAAGCCGCTCGGAAGTCGAGCGCTTCAGAGTCGAGATCCGGCATGGCCTGCTCGTCATAGGTTTCGCCCCGCACGAAACGGCGCATTTCCTCAATCAACTCCCCGTCGGCACGGCGATTCGTGGTGCCGACGCGCACGAAGACGCCATTCTCAAGACCCGCCCTCTTGAGGTAGTGGGGTCGGCTTGAACTTGGATACACCTGCACTGCCAGTACATGGGTTCGGCGCCAAGGCAGGATGTCCAGCTCGGGAACCAACCTCGGCGATACGTTGTCGCTGATGAGATTCGCGAGCCGCTCCTCTGTTTCCAATGGCTTCTGCACCCCGCGAACGTGACGAGTCGTATCCTCAACGCCAATCAGGAGCGTGCCGCCCGCGGTGTTGGCAAACGCCACGATGGCGCGCAAGGCACTATTGGGCGACGACAGATCGCGCTTGAACTCGAGCGTCTTGCCCTCGGGTAATTTGAGCAGCTCCAGGAAGTCCATAGACTCAGAAGTCTACTCTGAAGCCAATAAAACGTCGAGGCTTCAGGGTTTGGCCATCGCCTGCTTCAGACCACTCGGCGAAGCGCGGTGGATGCGTTACGCGTTGTCGATGAGGATGACCTCGGTCGGCGTGCGCGTGCAGAAGGTCTGAATCTTCTCTGCCCGAACCAGCGCGAGAAGACTGTCCGCTTCCTCCGGTGTCACGATAAATTCAACCATGACAGGCAGGACTTCCGGAAGCTCGAAGAAGCGTTGCTCATGAATTACACCGTGGCGACCATAGCCCGCTGCTGCGAAAAAAGCCGAGCCGCCGTGGATGCCCATCTTCCTGGCTTGCTCCAGCAGCCATTCGAAGAGCAATATCTTCCCGTGCTTTCGCGGCTGATGTACGTAGAAACGAAGCGCAACAGCATTCATGGCGTATCTCCCTTAAGGAATCCATTGCGCCGCGCACAATCCTGTGCCAAGCCATCAGCAATGACCCGATTGCGTGGCGTGCGATCCGGCACCGACCCAGGCGGTAATAGCGGCGCCCTTTCCGATTCCTGGATGCGGACTATATGCCGAGGCGTGAGCCCAGTCAGTAGCAGCATGGCAGTCCATCGGCTCGAACGCAGCGCTGCGGTGACGAGGCTAAATTAACGTCCTCCGCCTCGATGGCGCTATCCTTCAACGATGTGACGGCGGCGGCGATCCTCGACAAAGACAAGAGCTTTGCACAGTGGACGCGAGCGAAAAGCTTCGACACCTTCGGCGTATTCGGCCCCGTGGTGGCCACCGGGCTCGATTCGCTGCAGCTCTCTCGGTAAAACCATTCTCGATGGCCAGGAGCGCCAGAATTACCTGGTGGCGGACATGGTGTTCCCGCCCGCAAGAATCGTGAGTCTCATCTCGCGGGACATGACCCTGGACCCCAGTGACGTGATCGCGTACGGCATCTCGGTTGGCGTCGGGTCAATGAAGCCGGGCAGCACCGTCAGCGTGATCATCGACGGGATCGGAACGCTCACCAATCGATTCGCGTGAAAGGGATCGCATGAAGATCGCAGTCGTCGGTGCAGGCGCGATTGGCGGGCTTCTGGCCGCGCGGCTTGCCAATAACGGTCTCGATGTCACGGTCATTGACCGGGGTGAGCATCTCGCCGCGATCAACGCCAACGGCCTTCGCGTCGTTCATCCCGACGGCTCCGAGGAAGTGGCGGGGTTGCCGGCGGTGGCGACCTGTGGCGAAGCGGGAGCGCAGGATGTGGTGTTCCTATCGGTGAAGGCGAACCAGATCGAAGGCCTGGCACCCTCCATGCGCGCGTTGTTCAACCACGACACCACAGTCGTCACGACTCAAAACGGGCTGCCGTGGTGGTATTTTCAGGATTTCAACGGACCGCACCGCAACTACCGCCTGTGTACGGCCGATCCCAATGGCGTAATCGAAGCCAATATCGAGCCACGCCGCATCATCGGCTGCGTCGTCTATCCGGCCGGCGAGGTGACTGCCCCCGGGGTCATCAAGCACGTCGAAGGTGATCGCTTCCCGGTCGGCACGCTGGACGGTAGCGAAAGCGCGAGGGTCCAGCGAGTATCGGAAATGCTGATCAAAGCGGGGTTCAAGTCGCCCATTCTCGCCGACATCCGCTCGGAGATCTGGCTCAGGCTTTGGGGCAACATGAGCCTCAATCCGATCAGCGCACTCACGCATGCGACCTTGGTGGACATCTGCCAGGAACCGTCGACGCGGAAGCTTGCCGCCGACATGATGCGCGAAGCGGCAACGATCGCCGGCACCCTCGGTGTCACCTTTCGTGTTTCCATCGAGAAACGCATCGCCGGGGCCGAGAAGGTCGGCAAACACAAGACCTCGACGCTGCAGGACATCGAAGCCGGCCGCATGATCGAAATCGATGCGTTGATCGGGTCGGTGATCGAGCTCGGTGAGCTGACCGGTATTGCGACACCGAGCATCGACGCCGTTCGCGCCCTCCTTGCGTTGCTGCAGAAGACGATGCTCGGCCAGCATGCCAGAAGCGTTCTAGTCCCACTGACGTCCTGACGGCGTTGCCCCCGCCATGTCGCGCACGGGGACGCGTTGCCGGTGGTCTTCTTGGTTATTACCGAAATGAGTGATACCTGCTGCAAGACTTCCGTCGTTCCCGCGCAAGCGTCGCCGCGGTGCGGCACCCCAGCGTCTTTCGACGGACGCCACTGGGTCCTAAGCCTGCGCGGGGACGACGATATCCAGATCTCGTGCGTCACCTATTTCCGTAATCGCCAATAAGAGGAATCGGCTGACAACAGCGCGATGTCTTCCCGGGCTCGAACGACGCTGGGCCGCCGCCTTCACCGGAATCGATAGTCACATATTTGCGTAAAGGTGCGTAATTGCGCCGGCGGTGGGCTGATTTTTCCCTGCAGCGCGGCGTTCATTGGCGCCGCCGACATCACCGAAACCCCGCCGGTCGAACCCTCAGTATGTGTCCTCGCTTACACTGTGCTTACTGTGCGAGCGCTCGCCGGTGCGGCACTTCGCCCAGCACGGTACACCTGCGGACCACCCGACTCTGCGTGCAAGGGTCGTACGCCGTGGCGCGATGCATGAGGCAGCGGTTGTCCCAGACGATGAGCTCGCCGGGTTGCCAGTGGTGCTCGTAGGTGAGATCGGAATGCACGGCCAACGCATTCAATTCCTCGATGATCGCGCGCCCCTGCGCATATGGCATGCCGACGATGTACTCGGCGTGATCGCCGAGATAGAGGCAGTCGCGGCCTGTTTCGGGATGCGTGCGGACAATCGGGTGATCGACCGGCGGTGTGGCGAGACGCTGCGCCTCGGTCATCAGATCCACACCGTGGCGCCGCGTGCGGGAAAAATCGAGATTGTGGACAGCGCGCAGGTTGGCGATGCGGGCTTTCCATGAGGGATCGAGACGCTCGTATGCGCCATACATGTCGCAAAAATGCGTTTCGCCGCCGATGCCCGCGACCACCTCGCCGTAGATGATCGTCGCCTGGCCGGTGACGGAACGCCACGAGCCGTCCGTATGCCACGCGAGCGTGCCCTTGTCGGGATGGCGTCCGTTCGGCTTGCCGTCGGCGTCGAGGTTCGATAGCCGATAGAGTTCGGGAAAGCCGTCGGCGTGATACTGGTTCATTACGTGAATCTGCACTTCGCCGAAGCGGCGCGCGAAGCTGACCTGCTGCGCCGGAGGTAGATCCCGCGGCCCGAGCAGCAGCACCTGATAGCGCAGAAACGCCCGGTAAATCGCCCGAAAGATTTCGTCGTCGATGTCTTGCGCAAGATTGATGCCGATGATTTCCGCGCCGAGATTCGGGGTGAGCGGGCGCAACTCAAACGTCCAATCTTGGATCGAGGCGGAATTCATTGTCGACTCCATTTCTCATCTACCGGCGTGGGCGACGCTCCGAGCCAATTTACGGAACAGGACCCTGCTTTGCCGTCCGCGTCGTCCTCAGGGAGGGCAAATGTATCCAACACCGCTCGGATTCTTGAAACACCCGACCGATTCGGGGATGACCTGCTTCGGCAGCCACAGCACGACTTTTGGAAAATAGATCGCAAAAGCGATGGTGCCGAAGAAGACGACATAGATGGGCAGAGCCGCTCGCAGCGCCTTCGAGAATCGAACGCCAACGAACTTCGATGCCATCAGCAGGACCAGGCCGTAGGGTGGTGTGATGAGGCCGAACGCCAGTGTCGCGATGAGCACGACACCCATGTGGACGGAATTGATGTTTCCCGCCACCGTCAGCGCATTGACGAGCGGCATGAAGATGATGATGGTCGGAACCGGTTCGATGAAATCGCCGATGATGGTAAAGAGCAGCACCATCAGCAACATGATCAGATGCGGATCGTTCCCGGCGATGCCGGTAATCCAGTCGGCGATCACAATCGCTCCGCGCAAATAGGCGAGCATCCAGCCAAATGCGTTGGCGGCGCCGATCGTGATC
This sequence comes from Betaproteobacteria bacterium, assembly GCA_025355395.1. Classification (GTDB taxonomy): domain Bacteria; phylum Pseudomonadota; class Gammaproteobacteria; order Burkholderiales; family Casimicrobiaceae; genus CAIWHR01. Next base: position 1,959 of record JANXZT010000475.1, on the reverse strand, counting down.
AGCGGCAGCGAAAAGATCAAACCCGCGAGGCAGAAATCGTAAGGCAGCAGCTTGATATGACCCCTATTGTGTGTAGGAATGATCACGACGAGGATCCAGATCGCAGCCACGACGCCCGCCTCGGTCGGCGTGAACCAGCCCGTAAGGATGCCGCCGAGAAGAATGAACGGAATCATCAGCGGCAGTGACGCGTCCTTGAAGGCGTGAGCAACGTCACGAAAGGGCGCGCGCGGCCGCCGCATGCCCGCGGGTCCGAAGAAGTAGCAATAGATCATCAGCCCGAAGCCAATCATGAAGCCGGGTACGACCCCCGCCATGAAAAGACCCGCTATCGAGACATTGCCCACGGCCCCGTAGACCACGGCCGTGATGCTGGGGGGCACCAGTGCCGCGATCGTGGATGCGGAGGCGATGATGGCAGCGATGAATGCCGGCTCGTAGCCCTCCTTCTTCATCGGACCGCCGAGCGCGCGACTGATCACCGCGACATCGGCGGTCGTCGATCCGGACATTTCCGAGAAAAACATGCTGAATACAGTTACGACCTGAGACAAGCCGCCGCGGACGTGCCCAACCAACGCCAGCGAAAGATTGGTGATCCTACTCACCACATTCGCGGAACTCATGAGCTCTCCGACCAGCAAAAAGAAAGGAATTGCCAATAGCGCCTCAGAATCCATCCCATCGAATATTTTCTGAATGATCGCCGGAAAGGTCACGTCGGTGAGCGCAGCGCCAATGAACACGCCCGCCATCAGCGAAAACGCCACCGGCACACCCAGATACCCGAAGCAAAGAAACAGAACGGTCATCAATCCGAGGATCAACGTCGCGTTCATGGGCGCCTCCCGCTCGATGGCACCGTCAACATTGGCGTAATCGCAAGCAGCTCTTCCGGGGGCTCAGGGTGATCGAACCCCTTTCGGCATCCGTTGATTAACTGCTCGACGGTGAACAGCGCGATCAGCGCACCGGCAACGGGGATTGCCGCATACAGCGATGCGATCGGCGTTAGCGACGGCATCCGGAAGCTTGAGAAGCCACGCAGGAAATTGATATAGCCGAAGTAGACAAGACAGAAAGCAACCCCGAGAACCACCAGTCGAATGAGGACTTCCGCGATAAGACGCGGGGTCCCATGGAGTGCATCGGCGACGGCGGTAAGATAGAGATGATCGTTGCGCCTCGTCGCCACTGCGGCGCCGATGAAAATTCCGTAGATGAAGAAGGTCTGGGTGACTTCCTGCAGCCAGAGCCAGGGGTAGCCGATCGTCCGGGTGACGATGTCGAACATCACCGTCGTCGAGAAGCCGAATAGCAGCAGGCCGCAGATGATCATCAGGACCATCTCCAGTACATCGAACGCGCGCCACTTCAGATGACGCTGCCGCTCAAGCACCAGTTTTTCGGCGATACGCATGGGCCACCGCGACAAAGACGAAGGACAAGGAGCGGCCGGATTCCGCCGGCCTCTTCAGGAGATCAGACGACTATTTGACAGCGCCGATCAAATCCTTGATTTTGACTGCGTGCGGGCCGAGGTCCTTGGCGAGCCGATCCAGATACGGGGCGGCGATCACGGCGAAGCCCGCCTTGTCGACATCGGTCACGATCTTTACGCCGATCGCCTTTAGCTTGTCGGCCGACTGACGCTCGAGCTCGAGAGCTTTGGCGGGTTGGGTTCGTCCGACCTCATCGGCCGCTGCCGTCACCCACTTCTTTTGCTCATCGGTCAGGCTTTTCCAGAGCTTGTCGCTGATCCAGATGAAATTGTTTATTGGCTTCGTGCTCGGTAATCGAAAGTACCGGTGCCACCTCGTAATGTTTGTTCACGAGATAGACATTGACTCCGTTTTCGGCCACATTCACCACGCCCGTCTGCAGGGACGTGTAGAGGTTACCGAACGGCATATGCACGGTCTGCGCTCCGTACGCCGGAAACATCGTATCCTCGGTTGG
>JANXZT010000451.1 GCA_025355395.1 Betaproteobacteria bacterium | reverse complement strand
GCCGCATCGGGGGCGAACGGAAACAGGATGCCCACGCCAAGGTCGAAGCCGTCGAGCAGCACATACATGAAAACCGCGAAGGCAAGAATGGCGGCCCACAGCGGAACGAGATCGAGTGCCATGGCGAAGTTTCCTCCCTAGTTCGCGCGGGTGGCCGCTGACAGCGGCCTTGCCGGAGTCGCCACCCGTTGGGATCCCGATGCCGCTTCCGTCGGCACGGCGAATCCGGTGCGAACAAGGCGCGCCATGAAGAACACGCCGGCGCCAAAGATCAGCAGATAGGCAATTACATACACGAAAAGCGATACCGCCACGTCACCCGTCGAAAGCGACGGGGTCACCGCGTCACGGGTGCGCATCAGGCCATACACGACCCACGGCTGCCTTCCGACTTCGGTGGTGACCCAGCCCGCGAGCACCGCGATGAAACCCAATGGCGCGCAGGCGAGACACATGCGCTGGAACATCCAGCTGGTGGCAAGGCGCGCGCGCCACCACAGGAAGAGTGCCGTCACGGTCATCGCAAGCATTGCCAAGCCGATGCCGACCATCAGCCGAAAGGAAAAAAACGGAATCGCCACCGGCGGGCGGTCCTCGCGCTTCCAGTCCTTGAGTCCGCGCACCACGCCATTCGGGTCGTGCTTGAGAATGAGCGATCCTGCGTCAGGAATGCCGACCTCGAAGCGGTTGCGCTCCGCCTCTTCGTCAGGCCACGCGAAAAGCAGCAACGGCATGTGTGCCTGCGTCTCCCAGTTCGCCTCCATTGCCGCAATTTTTTCCGGCTGGTGCTCGAGGGTATTCAAGCCGTGGAAATCACCGATGAGCACCTGCAAAGGAACCAGTAGCGCGAGCAGCCCGAAGCCCATCTTTTGCATCGTCAGACTTTCCTCGACGAAGCGCGACTGCCGCAGGTAGTAGCCTCCAACGCCGACCACCACGAAGGCAGTGGTGATGAAGAAGGCCATCGTGGTATGCACCAGGCGATAAGGAAAGGATGGGCTGAATATCACCTGCAGCCAATCATTGGGCAGGAAGCGTCCGTCGGCAATGACGTGGCCCGCCGGGGTTTGCATCCAGCTATTGGCGGCAAGAATCCAGAAGGTGGAAAAAAGCGTCCCCAATGACACCATGACGGCGGCAAAAAGATGCATTGCCGGCGGTACGCGTTGGCGTCCGAACAACAGCACGCCCAGAAAACCGGCCTCCAGAAAAAACGCGGTCAGCCCTTCGTACGCCATCAATGGGCCGACGATGTCGGCAGTAGCATCGGAGTAGCGGCTCCAATTGGTGCCGAACTGGAACGCCATCACGATGCCGGAGACGACACCCATTCCGAATGAAACAGCGAAGAGGCGCAGCCAGAATTGCGATAGCCGCAGGAATACGGGACGGCGGGTGAAAAAGTAAGTGCCTTCGAGCACGGCGATGTACGCCGCGAGGCCGACCGTGAACGCGGGCAACAGAATGTGCAGCGCCACGACCCATGCGAACTGCAGGCGGGAAAGCAGGAGAGCATCGATCATGAGCGTCGCGTCCGTCTTGGAAGACCCGCCATAGTACCTAAGGAACGTCGGAACAAGGAAAGTAGGATTGCGAGGGTGCTTTTTCGCGCGGATTGCCAGGCGTTCCGTATCCGCTGGCGAAAGTGACCGCGGTTCACTATCATCCCTGCGAAAGTGGCAGCGTTTCACCGTCATCCCGGCGAGAGTGGCGGCGCTTCACCGTCATCCCTGCGCACGTGGCGGTGTTTCACCGTCATCCCTGCGCACGCAGGGACCCATTTTGACTTTGCATCGGCGAACCATTTTGGCGTTTTTGGGAGTCCATCCTGCCTCTCAACCGGATCCAGTCTGGGCCCGGAAAATGGATTCCCGCGTTCGCGGGAATGACGAGCTCAATACGCCCATCTCCCCGAAAATGGATTTCCGCGTTCGAGGGGATGACAAAGTCTCGTGTTGCCGGAACCGGGCGCCCAAGTCTTCTTCGGCATAATGCATCCATGACCTTTCCCGCACCCGCCCGCCCCGGCGCCGTGCCGCGCCTGCGGCTTGCCGGCATCACCAAGGCCTATCCCACGGTGGTTGCGAACGACGGCATCGACCTTGCGGTGCTGCCCGGGGAGATCCACGCGGTGTTGGGCGAGAACGGCGCCGGCAAATCCACGCTGATGAAAATCATCTACGGCATCGTGAAACCCGATGCCGGCGTCATCCGCTGGAATGAAGTCCCGGTCGCGATCGCCAATCCGGCACGCGCCCGCAAGCTCGGCATCGGAATGGTATTCCAGCATTTTTCGCTGTTCGAATCGCTTACCGTTGCCCAGAACATCGCACTCGCAGTGGATCCGGCACACGCCCGGGCCGGTCTTTCGGCACGCATCGAGGAAGCGTCGGCCCGCTACGGGCTGCCGTTGACCCCCGACCGGCCGGTGCATTCGATGTCGGTGGGCGAGCGGCAGCGGGTGGAGATCGTGCGCTGCCTGTTGCAGGACCCGCGGCTGCTCATCCTGGACGAGCCGACCTCCGTGCTGACGCCGCAAGCGATACAGGCGCTTTTCGCCACGCTGCGCCAACTCGCGGGCGATGGTTGCAGCATCCTCTACATCAGCCACAAGCTCGACGAGATCAGGACGCTGTGTCATCGCGCCACGGTGCTACGGGCAGGCAGGGTAACCGGCACCTGCGATCCGCGTCAGGAATCGTCCTCGTCGCTGGCGCGGATGATGATCGGCAGCGATCTTCCGCATCCCCGCCATCGTGCGCCGCATGTCACCGGCGCGGCATTACTTACCGTGCAGGACTTGGCGCTGCCTGCGAGCGATCCTTTCGGCACCTCGTTGCATGATATACATCTCGACGTGCATGGCGGCGAAATCGTGGGGATTGCCGGTATCGCGGGCAACGGCCAGCGCGAACTGCTGGCGGCCCTCTCGGGCGAGCGGCGCGTTTGCGTAGCAGCCGCGATTCGTCTCTGCGGCGAGCCGGTCGGTCATCTCGATGCCGGCGCCCGGCGGGAACGCGGTCTCGCCTTCATCCCGGAGGAGCGGCTGGGACGCGGTGCAGTACCCGACATGTCGCTTGCGGAAAATGCGCTGTTGACCGCATCGCGTCGCGGACTTGTCCGGCATGGGTTCGTCGATCTTGCCGCGGCCCGCCGATACGCGACGAACGTCATCGGCGAATATCAGGTGCGCGCTGCAGGACCCGATATTGACGCGGGCAGCCTGTCGGGCGGGAATCTGCAGAAGTTCATCGTCGGACGCGAGCTTCGCCAGCGACCGAAAGTGCTGATCGCGGCCCAACCGACCTGGGGGGTGGACGTCGGCGCAGCGGCGTCGATTCGACAAACACTGCTCGATCTGCGTGACGCCGGCGTTGCCATTCTCGTGATCTCGGAAGAACTCGATGAGCTATTCGAGATCGCCGATCGTATTGCAGTCATTGCGCAGGGCCGGCTGTCGGCGGCGAAGCCCGCGAGGGCGACCAACGCCGAAGCCATGGGCCTCCTCATGAGCGGAGCGTTTATCGCGCCGGATGCAACAATTCAACGGCATTCGTCCGCCGCCGGTGCGAGCGGCGCCTGATCCGCTGATGCGCATCGTTCTCGAGCCCCGTCCGGAGCCTTCGCGCAGAGCGGGCTTGCTTTCGCCGCTGCTCGCCGTTGCCGCCACACTGGTGCTTGGATTTATTCTTTTCTGGGCAGTCGACAAAGACCCGTGGCAGGCGTTTCAGGTCTTTTTTGTGCAACCGCTAGCCACCGCATATGGCGTGGGCGAACTGCTGCTCAAGGCGGGTCCGCTGATGCTCTGCGCGATCGGCCTTGCGATCGGTTATCGCGCGAATGTATGGAACATCGGCGCCGAGGGCCAGCTCACGATGGGGGGCATCGCCGCGGGCGGCCTCGCCCTCATGTTCAACGATTCGTCTGCACCGTGGCTGCTTCCTGCGATGATCGTGGCGGGCGCGCTGGGCGGCATGGCGTGGGCGGCGATTCCCGCATGGCTTCGCACGCGCTTCAATGCCAACGAAATCCTGACGTCGCTGATGCTGGTGTATGTCGCGACTCATCTGCTCTCATTCCTGGTGCACGGGCCGTGGCGCGACCCCGAGGGCTTCAACTTTCCGCAATCGAAAATGTTTGCGGAGAACGCGTTGTTGCCGAATATCTTTCCCGGCACCCGCCTCAATGCCGGATTCCTGGTGGCACTCGCCGCGGTGGCGGCGGGTTGGCTGTTCATGGCGCGCAGCCTCGCCGGCTTCCAGATGCGCGTCGCCGGTTTGGCCCCCGCCGCCGCGGAATACGCAGGCATTTCGGCGCGCCGAATAGTGTGGCTTTCGATGCTCGCGGGCGGCGTGTGCGCCGGCATCGCCGGCGTGAACGAAGCCGCCGGCCCCTTGGGACAATTGCAACCGACGATCTCACCCGGCTACGGTTTTGCCGCGATAATCGTGGCCTTCGTGGGACGCCTTCATGCGGTCGGCATCCTGTTGGCGAGCCTCCTCATGTCGTTGCTCTACCTTGGCGGCGAATCGGCGCAGGTGACGCTCGCACTGCCGGCCGCCGTAACGGGCCTCTTCCAGGGCACGCTGCTGTTCTTTCTGCTGGCGGCGGATGTATTCATCCACTACCGGGTACGCTTCACCCGATACCCCACGCGCCTCGCTACATCGGAAGCGTGACCTGCGATGACGATTACATTCCGCACAGCAGTGACAGATCGCAACGGTCCTAGCTGCGGACGTGACAAAGCGCACCGTCATCCCTGCGCAAGTGACGACGCTTCATCATCATCCATGCGCAAGTGGCGACGCTGCACCGTCATCCCTGCGAACGCAGGGATCCATATTGACTTTGTCGGCGGTCGATTTCGACTCCAGACGAGGCGTATGTTGACGTTGTATTCGACCCATGCCGAGTTGTAAACATGGATTCCCGCGTGCGCGGGAATGACGCAGTGTTGATATTTGACGCATTCGGGTACCCGCGTGCGCGGGAATGACGTGGTGGTGATATCAAACGCGTTCGGACGCCATCGCGCCCGGGACTGACAAAACTTCGCGACTTTACGTTTTCCGCCTAGGCG
>JANXZT010000445.1 GCA_025355395.1 Betaproteobacteria bacterium | reverse complement strand
GCGGCGGCTGCACCATGCAGCACTTCGAGGCGAGCGCGCAGGTGGCGGCGAAACAGCGCGCGCTGGAAGATGCGCTTTGGCATCTGGGGCGCGTGCGTCCGGCGCAAATGCTGCCTGCGCTGTACGGCCCGGCGTGGGGCTATCGACATCGGGCGCGTCTTTCGGTGCGCCACGTCGCCAAGAAAGGCGGGGTGCTGGTCGGCTTCCACGAGCGAAAATCGAGTTACATCGCCGACATGACCGCGTGCTCGGTGCTGCCGGTCAAGGTCTCGTCGCTGCTGCCGAAGCTGCGCGTACTGATTGGCCGGTTGTCGATTCGCGACCGCCTGCCGCAGATCGAGCTCGCGGTGGGCGAGGATGCGAGCACCACCGACGGGAGCGCGCCGGGCGCACCGCTTTACGTGATGGTGTTGCGGGTGCTGGAGCCGCCCAGCCTCGATGATGCCACGCTGTTGCGTTCCTTTGCCGACGAGCACGGCGTACAGTTTTATCTGCAGCCGGGCGGACCTTATTCCGCCGTACCCTTCCATCCCGCGGAGGCAAAGCTCGCATATACCCTGCCGGAATTTCGCCTGGTTTTTCCGTTCCTGCCGACCGAATTCACGCAGGTCAACGCGGCCATTAACCGCGTGATGGTGCGCCGCGCCATCGCGCTGCTTGACCCTCAACCGGGCGAGCGAGTCGCGGATTTATTTTGTGGACTCGGCAATTTCACGCTACCGATCGCAAGGGGTGGCGCGTCGGTCGTGGGCATCGAGGGCAGCGCGGGACTGGTGGCGCGGGCGACCGCCAACGCCGCGCACAATGGGCTCGCCGCCAACGCCCGCTTCCAACTAGCCAACTTGTTCGAAGCCACACCCGAGAGCCTCGAAGCCCTTGGTCCGCTCGACAAGATGCTGATCGATCCGCCGCGCGAGGGCGCCATGGCGGTGGTCAAGGCGTTGCCCGGCGATGGCGGTCCCGGCCGCATCGTCTACGTCTCCTGCAACCCTGCGACGCTGGCGCGCGACGCCTCCATCCTGGTGCAGGGCCATGGTTATACGCTGCGCGCGGTTGGCGTGATCAACATGTTCCCGCATACCGCGCATGTCGAGTCCATGGCGGTGTTCGAGCGATAAAAAAGGGCGGCCGAAGCCGCCCCTATTGCCCGCCCTGATTGCGTCTGGCGCGGGGTCAGTCGCGCTGACCGGAAAGCGCGAGCAGGATGTTCAACAGGCTGATGAAGATGTTGTAGACACTGAGGAAGAGGCTGAGCGTCGCCATCACGTAGTTCGTTTCGCCGCCGCGCACGATGTTGCTCACGTCGTGGAGCAGGTACATCGAAAAGATCAGCACGGCGATGGCCGATACGGTGAGCGATAGGGCCGGCACCTGGAAGAACAGGTTGGCGAGCGACGCCGCGATGAGCAGGATCAATCCTACGAACAAGAACTTGCCGAGGAAGCTGAAATCGCGCTTGCTGACTGTCGCATAACCGGCCAGCGCGAAGAAAACCGCCGCGGTCAACCCGCCTGAAAGCGCCACCAGTTGCCCGCCGTTGCGAAAGCCCGCCGCGACCGTGAGGATAGGCGTGAGCATCAAGCCGGCGATGAAAGTGAAGCCGAACAGCGCTGCCACGCCCCACGCGCTTTCGCGGAGCCGCGTGACCACGAAGAGCGACCCGATCATCACGCCGAACATCAGGAGCGGGGTCATGATCGGTGCTGCCCGGAAGAGCGAAATGAAGTTGAGTGACATGCCTGCCACCGCGCCACCGATCGTCGGCAGCAGCGAGAGCCCGAGCAGCCAATAGGTATTGCGCAGCACGCGGTTCTGGTCGACCGCCAGCGTGGTGCGCTCTGGCCGCGTGGACGGCGTGCTTGCCGACATCACCGGCTCGAATTTGCGTTCCATACTTCCTCCAAAAACGGCCCCGGGGGGTTGGGGCAATGCTCAGACTAGCAGAAAAGACCGGCGGTTCAATGGTATTTCACGACAGGGCCGGAATGTACCGAATGGTAAAATGAGGGCGTCGGAGCAGGTTTCAATCTCGTCGCACGATATATCCGTCCGCAAGCGGCAGTCGGAGCGGCAAAAGTGGCAGCGCTGGCATATTCGGGAGGGTCTTCCCAACGTAATCCGGGTTGCCGGGTTTGGGGGTAAGCGGGGACCCAAAACCGGCGAAGTTTTCGCGAGCGGCAACACGGATGGGTGGTAGAGCGGTCGAATACACCGGTCTTGAAAACCGGCAGCCGTGAAAGCGGCTCGTGGGTTCGAATCCCACCCCATCCGCCAGATCATTCTCCGTAAGTAGTTGTAGTAAAGAGATTTGTATGTAGTCGCGGTTCTTCGCTATTCCACTTTTACCCGTGCTTTTACCGATCCTGCTACCACGTTCACGGTGGGATAGCGTGGCGAGCATCACAGCCGCGTCGCCCGTGTGTGACACCAGCCTGTCGTCCCCACCATCCGCGAGAAACATCCGCCATGGCATTCTGTGGCTTTAGGCAAATCATGACCCGCAACATTCTCGACGAATCTCAAATTCATCCCGCCATCAGGGAGACCGTTGCCAATCACCAGTCGGACATCATCCGCGAAGTGCAGGCCGCGATTACCTCCCATGATGTGGTTGTGGTGGGCATGAAGCAGAACCCCTTCCCCAAGAAAGCACGTAAGGCGCTCGACACGACGGGCTTGCCGTACCAGTATCTCGAATACGGCAGCTACTTCAACGGTTGGCGGCGACGCAACGCATTGAAGATGTGGACCGGGTGGCCGACCTTTCCAATGGTATTCGTCAAGGGCGTGCTGGTCGGCGGTGCTGCCGATTTGGCGCGGCTTATCGCGAGCGGGGAGTTGAAGCGGATGCTGTCCGGGGGATCCGCGTCATCGCCAAGCTAACGCGTCAGCAATCGGCCCACGGCCACCTTGGCTGATCTCCGAACCGGCGTACGAATTCGATCAGCGCATCGTCTGAAAGCCAGGCAGTGAGCAAGCCGTGCGGGTTGGTCGCGGAGGAAGTGCGCCCAAAGCGGATATGGAGCGCGATAGGGTCCGCGCTGCTCTCTTCGACACTGCCCTGCGTGCCGAAGAGAGATATCAAAAAAACGACGCCTTATTATGGGAAATCTTCAAAAAAGTCTATGAGAAGCGGGTCGGTAGGTCGGTTGGCAGACCCGGCTTTTTGTGGCTACAGGCCCGGAGGGTCCGGTGAAGAGCGGGATCTCGCCAAGCTCAAGGCTCTGGTGGAAGCCGAGTAGCATTCTCGTTACGAGGCAAGCTCCATGCGTCGGCAGAGCAGCACGAGCCCCTCGTAGATCACGTGTGCACAGAGCGAGGCCGCCATATTGTTGACGTCATGTGCCGGACTTACCGTGTTCACGTCGATTGCGACGATGTTGAGGTCGGTCAACGAGCGAAGCAGGTCGATTCCTTCCCGGGCGGAGAGTCCGCCCCAGGACGGCGATGCTACCCCGGGCGCACAGGAGGGATCGAAGACATCCATGTCGAAGCACAGGTAGACCGGCCGTCCGGCCGCCTGGCGCCGGAACTCCTCGACCAGCGGCTGGAACCCGCTGCGAAGGAGCTGATCCAGCGAAACTACGCGGTAGCCGAAACCCTCGGCCCGGGCAACGATGTGCTGCGCGAACGTGGTGCCATGGATTCCGACATGCCAGGAGGAGTTGGGATCGAGCAGCCCCTCTTCGGCAGCGTGGGTGAACTGGGTCGCGGCGTTGTATCGATCCGCCGGATCGTAAGCGTAGGTGTCGGTGTGCGAGTCGATGTGCAACGCGACCAGATCAGGATGCTTGCGCGCGACCACACGCATGATCGGGACCGTGATCGAGCCGTCGCCACCGATCGTCACCGGCACGGCTCCCGCCTCGACAATAGGAGCGATCGCCCGCTCGATCCGCTCGAATGCGTCGATGATGCGACCTGGCGTCAGCTTCACGTTGCCGCTATCGACGAGTCCGAGCAGTGTGACGGGATCGAAGTCCGCGTTGGTCGGATTGAACCGCCTGATCAGCGGCGACTGCTCGCGTACCGCGTGCGGCCCTTGCCTCGATCCGACACGAAACGGATGGATGCCGCAGTCGAAGGGGACCCCGACAATCGCCGCGCGATTCCCCGGGCCCGGCCGACCGTATGGGGCGCCCATGAACGTGACGGGAAGGGTATAGATCTCTTCCTGCGGAGCAATCATCGGGTCCCCCAGCAGCTCTATCAGGCGTCTTTCGACAGGAATTCGTATGCGGCAAGTGTGTGCACCTTTGCCACTGCCAGCAGTTCGTCGATGTTCGCAGACTCGTCGGGGCCGCCCATGTTGCGCGGCGTGAGCCCGTAGACGACGGTCGGCACGCCGTATTTGCGGTACCAGCGAGAATCGGAAGCGCCGACGCGCATGTTGACCGCGGGACGCTCGCCCAGCACCCGAGACGCCGCGTCGACTACGCAACGCACGATCTCGTGTTCAGGGTCAGTGAAGTTCGGTTCGTAACGCCGTGTCACGCGCCAACGAACGCCTTCGAGCGGAGACAGCCATTGCTCGAGGTTCGCATCGAGCATCGCCGTAGTCACCCCGACCGGCAAGCGAACGTCGGCAGCGGCCGTCGCTCGCGTCGGAACGAGATTAGGCGAGACGCCACCGCTGATGGTACCGATGTTGACGGTGACGGTCTGCAAGACGCGCGACTCTCCCGCCCCGGACAGCGGCTCCGAGACCGCCTGCGCCTGCGCAATTGCCCGGCTCACTGCCTCGGGTGCGTTCACGGGCAACGTCTCGAGCTGCTTCAGCCGGCAGAGCGCACCGCACAGCCGGTCGATCGCATTGACGCCTCGGTGGACATGGGCGCCGTGCGCCGGCTCGCCGTCTGCCTCGAGGTCGATCCAGTACAAACCCTTCTCGCCGAAGCGCACGACCCACGGCGACCCGACGTCCCCGCAGATGTTCGCGTCTCCTCGCGCCAAAGGCTCGTGCTCGAGAAGGTAGCCCGAGCCAAGCGAGCCCATGTTCTCCTCGTCTGCGGCCAGCGTCAGGACGACCTCGCCGCGCCACGCGTCGCGGTTGCGTGCGAGGAGGTCGGCGGCGAGGATCGAACACGCGATGCCGCCTTTCATGTCGGTCACGCCGCGCCCGTAGATCTGGCCGTCAACAACGTCGCCACCCAGTGGCGCTTTCGTCCATCCCAGGTCCTCCCCGATCGGGAACGTATCCAGGTGTCCGTTGAAGATCAGCCGTCGACCAGCCCTGCCGCTCTGGATCCTTGCCACCAGGCTGACCAGATGCGGCTCGGGTGCGACCCGCTTGATCTCCACCCCGGGAATCGCAGCGAGCAACGCTTCGGCCACCGACGCGATCGCGATCGTGTCGCCGGGTGGGTTCGGAGACCCGGTCCTCACCAGAGTCTGGGTCGTCTCGATCAGCCGCGACTTGGAAAGCTCGACCTGGTGCTCGAACCACTGGCGAAGGTCTTCAGACTTGTCGATTCGATCAGCGGTTTGCAAGCCGGCGCTCCCACATGCGAATTCCCATCGCCAGCGGCCAGCAGATGAAAAAGTAGACGACCGCAATGAAGGTGAAGATCTCGAGGGGACGAAACACCGAGGCGGAAAGCTCCATGCCGCGACGAGTGATCTCGGTCACCGAAATCACCGACCCGAGCGAGGAATACTTGATAAGTTGCACGAAATTCGCTGCCAGCGGCGGCAGGGTCATCCTGATAGCCTGCGGAAATACGATCCGGCGAAATGTCTGCAGCGTTGTCAGCCCCAGCACCTGTGCCGCCTCCCGGTGCCCGACCGGAACCGCCTGGATCCCTGAGCGATAGACCTCGGAAATGAATGCCGACTGGTAGACCGCCAGCCCGATGATCAGCGCCGTGACCGCATCGATGCCGATGTTGAAGACGATCGGCAGGACGTAGTAGACCCAGAGCAGTTGTACCAGGATCGGCGTGTTGCGAATGATCTCGCCGACGCTGATCCCGATCAGCCGGAGAACCCGGAACCGTGACATATCGAGGACGGCGATGACCAGCCCGCCCAGCATTGCGAGAACCAGCGTCACGGCAGAAATGAACAATGTCATGTTCAGGCCGGACAGCAGGAAGTCGAGGTTGGACCCAATGGTGTCCCACCGGAACTGGTACTGAAGCATCCGTTCCTCGGCTGTCCGGCAGGTTCTCGCGGACCGCGCTATGGCGCCACGATCGGGTCGAGCTTGTGCTTCTTAGCGAATTGCATCAATCGGCCGTCGAGCTTGATGGTGTCGACGAACAGATTGACGTAGTTCAGCCAGATCTGGTCCCCCTGAGGCACCACATACGAATAAGGGGTCACCGCGAGCTTCTCGCTAGGCAACACCGTCGCGGCCCAGTCGAACTCGCTGGTGACCTTGATGGCCGTCGGGTAGTCGGTCATGATGATGTCGACCCGCCGCGCGACCAGCTCGGCTTCACGCGTATTGGGAGGTGCCACCGCCACGAGCGTGGCGTTTTTCAGATAGCCCTTCATGAAGGTATCGATGTAACTGCCCAACGAGACGGCCACCTTGACGTCCTTCTTGTCGACGTCGCTCCACTGCTTGATGTTGCCACCCTTTCGCGTCACGCCGTAGATGTTGGTCACGAGATACGGCTTGGAGAATTCGACCGCCTGCGCGCGCTTGAGCGTCGCCCCTACTCCGAACATCCCGATCTCGCACTTGTTCGCCTGCAGGTCGGCGATGAATGTGCCGAAACTCGTTTCCACGATCTCCAGGGTCGCGCCCAGTTCGGTCGCCAGCTCCTTGGCCAAGTCGGCGTCGATGCCCTCGATCTGCCCGGTTTTCGGATTCCGGTACGAGATCGAGTAGTACAGCGGGAACTGGCAGACCCGCAGCTTCTTGTTCTTCGTCACCTCGAACAAGCGCGACTTCATCTCTTGAGCGTGGCTGGTGCTCGGTGCGCCGAGTGTCGCGGCGAACGTCACCGCAATCGACGCCAGACCTAACGCAGCATATTTGAGAATCATGTTCAATCCCTCCCGTGGTTGCTAGTCCTCGAACTGCTTCAGGAACTGGCGCGCGCGTTCTGTCTTGGGCGAACCGAAAAACTCCGCGGGGGCGGACTCCTCGACAGTTTCGCCATGGTCCATGAACACGACGCGCGAGCTGACATGCCGCGCAAAACCCATTTCGTGGGTCACGATAATCATCGTCATCCCTTCATCGGCCAGTTGGCGCATCACGACCAGCACCTCCCGTCTTAATTCAGGGTCCAACGCCGACGTCGCCTCGTCGAAGAGCATGACCTTCGGTGACATCGCCAATGCGCGAGCGATGGCCACCCGTTGCTGCTGGCCCCCCGACAGGCGCGCGGGGTATGCGTCGCGCTTGTCGGTGAGTCCAACCTTCTCCAGAAGGGCATGCGCAATGTCGACGGCCGCACTGCGCGACATGCCCTTGACCCGCACCGGCGCCTCGATGAGGTTCCCGAGAACCGTCATGTGCGGCCAGAGATTGAAATGCTGGAAAACCATTCCGATCTGGGGCCGGACTGCATGGGCAGCGCGCGTGATTGCGGCGCTTCCCTCGGCGGCGGCAATGACCTGACCCTGCATCAGGATCTGACCTTCCGAGGGACGCTCGAGCATCGCGATGCAACGCAGCAGTGTGGTTTTGCCCGAGCCGCTGGGGCCGACGACGCAGACGACCTCGCGCTCACTGACTGGCAGCGATACGCGAGTCAGCACCTGATTGGTGCCGAACCGCTTGGTCACCGCATCGGCCGCGATGATGGGCGTGACGCCCATGGGGTTACCCCTGCTGAGGGTCGCAGCAGCTAACGCCTTTTACAGATGCAAAAGCGTGCGACACAAGGCCATAAACAGCTTCTATACTTGTACCAAGAAAGTGCCGTACAAAAGCGTCAACTTCGCATCGATCATAGCAACCAGCGGTGCTAACGTCAATAAGCAGCGATTATCGAAGAATGGACATCCGGCTCCTCGAGACCTTTAGTGCGGTGGTCAGACACCACTCGGCGACGCGCGCGGCCGCTGAACTGGGTGTCACGCAGCCCGCGGTCAGCGTGCAGATCGCGCGCCTCGAGAAGCAGATCGGTTTCGAACTGTTCGATCGCGCCAACGGGCGTATGAAACCGACGCCTGAGGGGCTCGTGTTCTATGCCGAGGTCAGCAAGGCTCTGGACAGCATCGAGCGACTCGCTCAGTCGGCGCGCGATATTCGCAGCGGCCAGGTCGGTACGCTGGTCGTCGCCGGTCATCCCAGCGCCTCGATCTCGTTGCTCCCCGGGATCGTGGCGCGATTCTCGAGTGCGCGGCCAGGCGTGGTGATACGCATGATCACCCGCCATTCGAACGTGTTGAGCCAGATGGTGCCGGCGGAAAGTTTCGATATCGGGATCGCCGAGTTACCGCTGGACGAAGCTGCCGTCCGACTCAGGCGGTTCCGGATGCGTTGCGTGGCGATACTGCCCACCGGACATTCGCTGGCCAGCAATGACCTGCTGACGCCCGGCCTGCTCTCGGGCCAGCCGTGGGTCGCGACTTCCGCTGCACACCAGGCCTCCCTGCAGGTTCGAAACGCCTTCCAGGATGCCAAGGCGGAGTGGAACGTGGTAGCGGATACGGAGATGTTCGCCAGCACATGTGGCCTGGTTGCGAGCGGGACGGGATGCGCAATCGTCGATCCGCTGTCCGCACGCTCCTTTCGCAACAGCGGTTTGGAGATCCGCCCGTTCGAACCGGCCATCGGTTACGACATCGGTGTGTTCTACGCCCGCCAGCGCGAGCTGTCGATGTTGGCGGCGGCGTTCCTCGAAGACCTTTATGCTGCACTCGAACCCTACACGTTTTCCGGAGACCGTTACTGATGAACAAGCATGTCCAGACGGCAACCAGCCTATCGGCGGACCCTCAACTGTGGAAAGACTTCCTGGCGCTGTGCGACTGTGGTGGGCGCCTCTGCGGCACTGAAAGCGAGCGTCGGGCGTTCGCGCTGATTCGTGAGCGTGGACGACTCGCGAGCGCGGGAGTGGAGGCAACATCGATACCGGTGAACTACGGTGGCTGGTCGATCAAGCGTGCAAGTCTGGCGCTCGACGATGGTGTCACTTTGCCGTGTCAGCCGTTGCTGAGGACGGTTGCGACCGCTGCGCAGGGGCTGGTCGCCGAGGTAATCGACCTGGGTCGCGGCACGCCTGAAGAGTTCGATGCACACGCCGACGACATCGGCGGTCGGATCGTGTTGGTGCGCCACGAGTTGATGTTCGCCGCCGGCACCATTCATCGTCGCCGCAAGTATGACCTCGCGCGCCGCCATGGAGCCGCAGGGTTCCTGATCGCGGGTCCCCTGCCTGGGGCCGTCGTCGCAGGGTCCACGGGTCGCGACAGCGCGGACGAGGGAATTCCAGCGGTTGGCATATCGCCGGAAGGTGCAGCTCGTCTGCGGCGAACCGAGCGCGGTTGGCCGGCGGTCACGCTGCGCATCGAGACCGCCGAAGGCGCTGCCCAAACTGAGACTCTGCTGTTCGAGCTGCCGGGCCGAGAGGATGAATGGGTGGTTCTCAGTGCGCACGTCGACGGCCACGATCTCGCTGAAAGCGCGATGGACAATGCCACCGGTGTTGCGGCAGTGCTAGCGGTGGCGCGTGCGCTCGCGCCCTCGGTGAGTTCGTTCCAGCGCGGTCTGCGGCTCGCGTTCTTCAGTGTCGAAGAATGGGCGCTCACCGGATCGCGGCAGTACGTCGAGGCGCTTACACCGGGTGCACGCGACGCGATCGCGCTGAACGTCAACCTCGATTCGATCGCGGGAAGTCCGAACCTCACTGCACTGACCAGTGGATTTGCTCGGCTCGAACCGTTCCTGCTGCGGGTTGCAGAAACCGCTGGCCAATCGCTGCGCACCGTACGGCCACTGATGGTCAACTCCGATCATGCGTCGTTTGCGCAAGCAGGGATTCCCGCGATCCGGCTGGTTGCCGGTTTCGATGACCCGGCGGCAAATCTGCGTTACGTGCTGACGCCTGCCGACACCCGTGACAAGGTGTCGCAAGCGGAGCTGCGCCAGGCCGCGATGCTGTCGGCTGCTTTGGTCGAGGCAGCGTGCAACGCCAACGGTGACGAAGCCGCGCGCTGGCGGCAGCGTTAGCGGTTGACTCTTGCGATTGCCCGTCAAAGCAACTCGACCTCGACGAATGCGAACGGCCCGGACGATGCGTTGATCACGTTATGCTCGACACCGGCGCCGCGCGCGTAGGAAACGCCGGCTTTCAGTTCGACAGCTCGGACCCCCTCGGGCTCTTCGAGTCGCAATGCGCCGTCCCACAGCGGGACGACCACATAGTCATGCGCATGTGTATGCCAGCCGGTTTCAGCGCCGACGCCGAAATCGTACCGGGTCACGCGCACACGGCCGTTCTCGAGCTGCATTGACGCCGTCGCCGGCAATCGCTTTTCGGTCATCGCTGCTTCTCCATCGGGTCAATCCGACGGCAAACGCCGAATCGCGTTACAGTAACAGGATGTTCAAGCGAGTCAAAGCGGGCGTGCTCAACGTCGCCTATGAGCACCACGGTTCACCCGATAGTCCCCCGGTGATCCTGCTGCACGGTTTTCCCTACGACGTCCATGCTTATGACGAGGTGACGCCGCTGCTGGTTGCCGCCAGCTGCCGGGTGATCGCGCCGTATCTGCGCGGCTACGGACCGACTCGGTTCCTGTCCGACGACACCCCCCGCTCGGGCCAGCAGGCGGTGCTCGCCCACGACCTGCTGGCATTGACCGACGCGCTCGAACTGCCTGAGGTGGTAGTGGCCGGTTACGACTGGGGCGGCCGCGCCGCCTGCATCGTTGCGGCGCTGTGGCCCGAGCGGGTGCGCGGTTTGGTGACCGGCAACGGCTACAACATCCAGGACATCGCCGCGTCGGCGCAACCTTCGGCGCCTGAGAACGAGCATCGTCACTGGTATCAGTACTACTTCCATGGCGAGCGAGGGCGCGCCGGCCTGACCCGCAACCGTTACGCGCTGTGCAGGCTGCTGTGGCAGCAGTGGTCGCCGAACTGGCGCTTCGACGAGGCGACCTACGCGCGCACCGCGGCATCGTTCGACAATGCGGACTTCGCCGACGTCGTGATCCATTCGTATCGGCACCGCTTCGGGCTGGTGACCGGCGATCCCTCGGTCGAGGGCGTCGAGCGGCAGCTTGCCGCGCAGCCGCGGATCGAGGTGCCTACCATTGCGCTCGATGGCGACGGCGACGGTGTCGTTCCGCTGGGGGGCTGCGCGAATCATGCGCGGTTTTTTGGAGCCGCCTACGAGCGGCGGGTGATTCCGCTCGTTGGCCACAACCTGCCGCAGGAGGCGCCGCGCGAATTCGCGCAGGCGGTGCTCGCGGTGCTTCACGCGTGATCGTTCGCGCGGCGTGCAACTTCGTCGAAGCCTGATCCGAAAACGGGGGGCCAGCAAGTCTGCTACTGCTATTCCTGCTATTCCTGCTATTCCTGCTACCGCTTGCCGCACGGCGTGGCGAGCCGCCCGACGGCGCAGCGCGCGACTATCCCCCTGTCCCCGACATACCCCGGCGATGCGAGTGCTACCGGCCCAATGCTTCGGAAGCGGATCAACGGACGGGGGCGCTACGGTGGCCGAACTCACTGCCCGATGTTGCCAAGAGCGCGCCACCATTGCCACGGAAGCAGGATTGCGAGGGCTTGGCCTGGTGAGCAAACACAGAAGCCTGACCGAGCTGGCGGTGCGCAAACACGCGAGGCCCATATCGAGCGCAGAGGTACGTCGGTTCCCGTCACGGCCGCCCACTTCGAGCGCGAGGCGGCCGAGCTGTAAACGCTGAAAAGACCGCCCGACGTTGGACCGGCGGCGAGGTGGTCAAGGAACAAACGGCAGATTACCGACTGCCGCGCGGCTACGTCCGCTACACGCTGGCCGAGGGCGCAGCGCGCATCGAGAGTCGTGGATGCGGTTTGTCGGTCCGAGTCGGAGTGGGAGTCGCTCGTCGCGCCCTACATGGATGACTAAAACAGTCTTGCTGCCTGGCAGGCGCTGGATGGGCGCAAATCGGCCGGCGGCGGAAGTCGGCGGGCGGCACAGCGGAATTTCTTCCAGGACGCCAATGGGGTAGCGCCTGCCGCTTGGCGGTAGCTTTGGCGGTAAATATAGCGCTTCCCCCTACCTGCGCCCCGCAATGTGAATACTACCCCACCAGATCGCCTCACGTAAGCCATTGAATACGCTAATAACAAGACTTTTTCAACATCGTTATCGCACGCGGCGCGGTGCTACATTGGCCAGGCGACGCAGTCCGGCCTTGCGCAATGTGCCGCAGGCGTTTGCCCGGCTGCTTGACGGCGGCGACGTCATCGCCTCGTATCGAGCGCGGTGGCAGCCCGTCGTCGACGCCGTCCGCAGCGGCCACCGATCAAGCGCAGCTTCGAGGGGGGCGCAGCGAGTCTTGACTTTCGCCGCGCCGCGAGCACTCAATACGGGCGTCGAACCATCACGGAAACACCAAAAATGCCGATTCGATCAGTTCGCTCAATCGTCGCCGGGCAAATGCCCGTCACCGCCGCGAAAAGCGCGACGGTCCTCGAGGCGGCGGTGTTGATGAAACAACAGGGCAAAGGGGCGTTGCTGGTCGTGGATGGCACGCGTCTTATTGGGATCTTCACCGAGCGCGATATCGTTTTTCGGGTGGTCGCAGCCGGCCGTGATCCAAAGGACACCCGCCTGGCCGAGGTGATGACGCCGCAGCCACAGACCATCCACCCCAACAAGCCGTTCCTGCATGCATTGCGGATCATGCATGAAGGGGGGTTCCGGCATCTACCGGTCGTCGAAAACGACTGGCCGCTCGGTGTTTTATCTGCACGCGACGCGCTCGACGACGACTTGTATGAACTGCGCGCCGATCTTGCGCAGCGAGGAGATGAGCGAGACTGATTCGGGTATCGACCTGACTTCATTTTCGCGCCGCCGGAATGATTCTAGCGGCGACCGAAATCGGGGTAGCCCGGTAGTGCTGTCGGTAACTTCGGCGGTAACTTTGCCATTTCCATAACGCTACGCCCCGCATTGTGGATGCCACCTCAGCCAGTCGGATGCACGGCGGAGCCGCGGGAAGCGGCGCACCTCGAACGAATCAAAACGCGCTCAAGCACGGATGGTATACCGCCGAAAGCCGACTGTTGCGATTCCAAGCACGCCAACAAATTAAACAGTTGAGACAGCTCTCAAGTGATTGCAACGTCTGCAACGCCAAGTGATCGTCCCGGTCGCCGTTTCCGGCGCGCGGGTCGAGACCTACACCGCCGATTTCTTCTACAACGATCGCACCCGCCGGCATGTGACGGACGCCAAGAGCGCACACACCAAAACCTTCCTGCTGACACCGCACCAAGCAATTGATGCTCGCGTGTTACGGGATCAACATCAAGGAATTCTGACCCATGGACCCGCACCCCATGTGTAGTCTGTCCGCGTATGGAGGGGGCTGGGTTAGCCGCCCTCCTTCACCACCCACGCCCCCATCACAGGTGCACGCTTGGCGCGTGTCTTGTACTGCGGCTTGGTGATCTCGCTGTCCAAATACTTCGCTATCGTGTCGCGCGACGCCGATAGCCGCCTCGCAATCTCGCTGACGCTGAGCTTGTTCACTCGGTGCCCGCGCCGAATCTTGCCGATCGTTTCCACGCAGATCACTGCAGGTCGCTCCGCAAACTGCGGAGTCTGTCAGGCTGCTCACTTTTACGTGATCAAACAGCCTCAAACCTGCTCGGTATTACGTGATAATTCACACATGGCCCTGCCAGCGCGAAGCGAATTTTATAGCGCGCCGCGTCGACGCCTCCATGCCAGCTCAGATCGCTCCAGGTTGGGCGGGCAGACAGGCGGTCAGCGGGACTCGTCCGACTGACTGCAAAACGCACAACCGGGGCTGCTCAAGAGGGCGGGTCAGCGGCGGACCCGTAACCCTTCAATCGAATCGATGTTAAGCATACGTCGAACAAACGTGAAACACGCGCCCCTTCGTCATGCGAGACCAAGGTCTTTTCGTACCTGGGGAAGAAATTCCATCATCGCAACTTGAAACAGGAATTGGGCACCTTGCACCATGATGAAATTGACTCCCGCATCGTGCAAACGCTTCACGCGCTGGCGCATCTCAGCCAGGGTATACGCGTAGCTAGTGTTGGCGCCTATCATGACGCCGCGGTCGCGTGCCTTCTTGACCGCCTGGTCGACCATTTTCCACAAAGCGGGGCTATTGAAGTCAGGCTTTTTCGAGTTTCCCCCGAGAACCTTGCTCAAGTCGGTCATGGCGAAGAAAAACATCTTCAGATCGGGCAAATCGAGGATTTTGTCGAAGTCATCTATCGCACCTTGGCTCTCCATATGCGGGATGATGTAGGTGCCCTGCGCCATCTCGTCGGTTCGTTGCTCCCATTCGCGGCTGTTGAAGGGGTGAATCCACAGCGCCCTTCGATGCCAGTCTTTTGCGATTTCCAGCGCTTCATTAATCTCCTGTAAACCGGAATGAGAAATCAGCACATACTCGGCGCCGATGCCCTGCAACCGGGAAAGGTCTACGCCGATGCGTGCGTCGTAGCCATGCCATGGATTCGTCTGCATGCGCACCACCGGCGTTATTCCAGCGGCCTCGCAAGTTCTAATCATGTTCTGAACATCTCTGAAGTCCATGCCCGTGAACATCATGTCTATCATGATCCAATCAAACCCGAGATGAGCGCACAGTTCGGCGGTCTCAGGGTCGTTCGCCCATACTCCGAGGGCTGTGCGTCCTGACTTCATAGTGTCCATAAGAACGTTCTTCGGCTTCATTCCTGCTCTCCTTTAACCATGCCCGGTAGGGGCAACACAAAGCTGACCGGATGGCGCTGCTTCAATTTGGAGCTCAACCGGGAACTCAGTTGGGAGCGACTGATTTGAGCGACTTTGGGGTGAACTTCTTCCAGAATATTATTTTCAGTACGGCCATGAATGCGACTCCGACTGCCATCTGAAGCAACGAGAAGCTTGCAAGCCTGGAAAAATCACCCACGTTCCAGGCCTCGAAAGCAAGAACCGAAAAAGTACGGTTTTCGGCGGTATACAGAATTACCACCATGGACAATTCAGTCATGAAGAAACTGAATAGCAATAGCCAGGCCGCAACGATACTCGGTAGAATTAAAGGGAAAGTGATGCGGCTGAACGTGCGTATGGCTCCATATCCGCAAATGCGCGCACTCTCTTCGAGTTCCGGATGTACTTGCACCAGGCTGGCCGAAATGGAGCGCACGGCGTAGGCAGTGAACCGGCCAACGAAAGCGAAGATGATGATCAGTGTGGTGCCATACACCGGAAGCGGAACATTGAGCCACACCAGCATCAGGCCGACTCCAAATGCGATGCCGGGCACAGAGATAGGCAGCAGAATCAGGTATTCGAGGGTGCCACGGCCGCGTATTTGCGTTCTAACTACAATCCACGAGATCAATATGCCTGCGATAGTCGCAACTGTGGTCGAAACGACTGAAATAAAAACACTATTCTGAAGGGTAATCCAGACATCGTCCGACGACAGGTAGTTTCTTGCATTCTCGAACGAATATTGGCCCGACCACGTATATTTTGACATGGCGGCCGCCACCAACACGCAAATCGGCGCCAGAATCGTAGAGACGATGTAAAGCACCGCAAGCACGCCGGTCATCCAACGCCACACCCCAAGTTCTACCAGCCGGGGCCTATAACCTTTGCCACTGACCGTCGTATAAGAGCGCCCCCTCAATATCACACGCTGAAGCCAGGTAGAAAGGCTCGATAACAGCAGCAGATAGGTTGCCAAAACCGCCATTACACCGTAGCCCGGCGGCACTTCTTGCGAGCTGATCCAGATACGGGAAGTCAGCATTAGGATTTGACGAGACCAGCCAAGCACAACCGGAGTACCGAACAGGCCGATCGCAATAGTAAAAGAGAGAGCCGCACCAGACAGGATTGCCGGAGCCAGCAGCGGAGCCGTAATTCGCCGCGCGGTTTGGAACTTCGTCAACCCTGAGATTTGCGCTGCCTCTTCCAGGCTAGGGTCCATACTCCGCAGAGCCGCAGCCACGATCATCATCACGTAAGGCGCCAAATAAACGCCGATGACGAACAACATGCCGACACGGCTGTATACGTCAAGAATTCCGGGAATGCCGACCCCCTCGAGCATGCGGTTCATAATTCCGCTGCGGGGCGCGGCAAGCAGTGCCCAGGCGACGGCGCCGACGAAGGGAGGGATGAAGATAGGCAGCTGGCTGATCCATTCGAAGACTTCCCGCCCAATGGTGTTGGTTCGCACGAATATCCAGGCGAATACAACACCAAGAATGCTGGCGACGACGGCTGCGCCTCCAGCAACCAAGATGGTGTTCAGGAGTGCGCCCCAATATATATTCTTTGTCAATACCTCCGAGATATATCGGCCGGTAAACCGCAGCGAACCTTGCGAACCTTGGCCTACGTCGATCACAGCCCGGTAGAGAATCGCCACAAGCGGCGCAATAACCAGCGCTATGATTGAAAGCGAAAGGCCTGCCAAACCGACCGTCATCGGCAGCCTCCTCCAGACAGCCCCCAGCGATGAAGATTTAGCCAGCATGCTATTGGGCTACGATCTTGATCTCGCGGGCCGTAATTTCTAGGCCAACACTGTCGCCAGGCTCGCGCACGGCAGCGTTGAGTTCGACGGCAATCAATTGCCCGAACGACGTGTCGATCCTATACTCGGTCCGGTCGCCGACAAAGGTGGTTTCCGATATGCGTCCGAAGACGGCGGCGGGGGCTTGCGGGCTGATCAATCGCCACTTCTCCGGGCGAATGCACAACATTGAACCCGCGGCCGGTGGGGCGTCGACCGCCGCAGGAAGCACTACGCCGCCGGGCAAACGAAACTCCGGCCCGTGCGCAGACGTACCCCATTCAAAAACAGAGATAATGTTGGCACGCCCAAGAAACTCGGCCGAATATCGAGTCGCGGGGTTATCGTATAAGTCTTTGGGCGGGCCTTTCTGTACTACCGTGCCTTCGCTGTACAGGTAGACCATATCCGCAATCGACATCGCCTCTTCCTGGTCGTGCGTCACGAAAAGAATGGTGCGTCCGAGGCGCCGCTGGAGTTGGCGTATTTCTATACGCATCGCGACGCGCAATTTGGCGTCCAGGTTACTCAACGGCTCGTCCATCAAGATAACGGGTGATTCCGAAACAATGCAACGGGCCAGGGCCACTCGCTGCTGTTGTCCGCCCGACAACTGGGTCACGCTCCGATCGGCAAGGGCGTCGAGCCCGACCATTTCAAGCGTGGCAGCAACGTCTCGGCCAAGTTTGCTTCTAGGCACACCCGCGGCACGCAGCGGAAGGCTCACGTTTTCGAAGACCGTCATATGCGGCCATATGGCGTATGACTGGAACACCATCGAGACCTGTCGACGTTCAGGTGGTACCCAAATTGGTGGCGAATCTTGATAGACAGTGCGGCCGGCGAGCACCACTCGTCCGGCCGACGGTCTTTCAAGGCCAGCAATACAACGCAGCGTCGTCGTCTTTCCGCAGCCGCTTGGTCCGAGCAAAACCGATATCCTGGCCTCTGCAAATGACTCGGTTATCGACTTGAGGATCTGCTGATTCCCAAAAGATTTTTCGAGATCTTGAATAGCGATAGACACCGTCGGGTTTACCTGATCCCGGTTGCCTGCTGCCATATTTCGATCAGCTTTGTTTGCTGTTTAAGCGCCGCGGCAAGATCAATGGGAAGGATCTTGACTGTGGAAAGGTTCGGCATTCCCTCTGGCGGCGCAGAACCGTTACGTAGTGCGTATTCGTTTGCTTTCGTAATAATCTCTTGCACGTCGCTCATCATGAAATCGACGAAAAGGCGCGCGGCGGCAGAATGGGGCGCATCTTTCGTCACTGAAATTGAGAACGGCGTAGCAATGGTTCCCGACTTCGGCACTACGAACTGAAGCGGTGCGCCCTTCGCAACAGCACCGCTGTAATGATTGTTCACCACGTAGAACATCAGCGGCTTTTCCCCCGAAAGCATTTTCGATAAGCCTGCGGGCGTGGTCGGCGTCAGCTCGGCATTCGACTTGACCAACCCTTGATAGATGGCCATCGTCTTCTGCTCGCCGAAGTTCTGATACAGGGCGGCCAGCAAAGAAAATGCTGCCGACGATAGACGCGGGTCGAAGAAGGTTATCTGACCTCGCCATTCATTTTTCGGGTTGGCAAAATCGAACCAGTCTTGCGGTGGCTGCATTCCCTTCAAATATTCCTTGTTGGCCCCAATGCCCAATATCAGCGTTTTCACCCGCTGATAGTTCTTGCCCGCAGGTGCGGCATCCGCCGGAAAATTCTTCAACTCTGGCGAATGGTACGGGTCGAGCAATCCCTCGTCCTGCATCTTCGTCAGAACATCTTCCAGCGAGAAGAAGACGTCGGCAGCCTGCTTATTGCTCGTCCGCTCGGTGACGTGACGGTTATATAGCTGCCAGCAGCCGGCAATATACGAGCTTATTTTTATTTCTGGGTAGAGCTTCTTGAAGGCGTCGAGGTAAATCGGTGTCTGGGGCGGATCGCATCCGTACACAACCAGACTCCCCTCCTTTTTCGCGGCAGCGATCAATGCGGGATCAGCGGCCACCGCACTCGTGGGGCTGAGAGCCACCAGAATCGGCACGATAAAGATTGCTCGTAGGAAAGCGCGCAGTAAGAGCCACAGCATTGTCTTCTCCTTTGATTATCCGTTGATCGGCCGCATTTTATTAGCAGCTTAACAGAGTCTTTCCGGTAGCGGCGACAAGCCGAATTAGGATATGTGGAACGCCGATTTAACCTAGAATGGTTCAACTGATCAGCACACTCAATGCGGCCGAAGAAGGTTAATCGCGGCCCCCCGCCGTTGCTGACGACATTGTCACGCGACACCTCGAGGGAGCGGCGTCCAGCAGCGCCAAAGCAGTGGTCAACGCGCGCTCAGCCGCAATGTTTGGCTCCGCGGCGATAAACGAACCGCATCGTTTGACAGCGCGCATTCTTACACCCGCTGTACACGATGCATGCGGCGCGACCATCGCTCTCATCGGCACGCCCGGCGAAAGCCGCATGCTCACAGTGGCGAGGGACGAGGGGGGCGCAGCGTGCTCCGGATTGCGTTGGCTGCGGTACAATCCCCGCGCAACGGACGACCGGTCAGAGTTGCGCAAGCCGCGGGTGCGATCGCGCCACTTGCCACGGCTGCGCCGGGTACGCCCGTGGGTTAGAGGCGGACGCGTGATTGATCAGATCGAAATAGTCGCAAGCGGCCTTCCTGCGATGTCCGTCGTGGTCATCACCCCGGATCGGTATGACACCATCAGCACGGTTTTGCGCCACGTGCACGCTCAGTCCGTCAGGAAGGAGCTGGAAATTGTCATCGTCGCACCGACGGTTGATGCGATCCCGCTCGACGCGCCAGCTGTGCAAGGGTTCCGGGGCGTGCGTGTGGTGCCATTTGAAGCCGTTGCGTCCTCCACGGCGGCGGCGCGAGCCGCAGGGGTGCGGGCTGCACGCGCGCCAATTGTGGCATTCGTGGAGGACCATTGCTTTCCGCAGCCGGGATGGGCCGCGGCGCTGGTTGCCGCACACCGCGAGCCGTGGGCGGCGGTGGGGCCCGCGGTTGGCAACGCAAATCCGCACAGCGCCATCGGTTGGGCCAACCTGCTGATCGAGTACGCGCCCTGGCTGGAACCGGCCACGGCAGGAGCTGTGGAGCATCTGCCGGGACACAACAGCAGTTACAAGCGCAACGTCCTGCTGGAGTACGGTCCCGCTCTGGAGACCATGCTCGAATCAGAGAGCATCCTGCATTGGGACCTGCGCGCCAAGGGGTTTGCTCTGCTTCTGGAGCCGGCGGCCACAACCCTGCACATGAACTTCACCACGATCGGTGCTTCGACGCGATTGCGCTTTCACAGCGGACGGCTGTTCGCCGCCGCCCGCGCCCGCCGCTGGCCGCTCGGGCGGCGGCTTCTATATACCGCGGCCGCGCCGCTCATTCCCCTGGTGCGCGTGCGGCGCATCCTTGCGCAGGCCTGGCGACGGGGCGACGCGGCGCTGCCCGCCAATGCATTTCCCGCGCTCGCGTTTCTGCTTGGCTGTGATGCTGCCGGGGAAATGGCGGGATACCTCTTGGGCGCGGGCGCCGAGGCGCAGCGCGCCGGCGAATTTGAATTCCACGTGGACCGTCACGCAACCGCGGCGGTGCAACGCGAAGGCGGCGATCCGTGAAGCAGGTGGACCTGCCGAATCAAGGCGGTGATTGCGCTGCGCTGGTTGCGCTGGAGCACGCGGCCGTTGGGCCTTCGCCGGCGATGTCCGTGATCATCACCACGCCCGACTCCTACGACACTATTCGCCCGCTGGTCCGGGCTTTGCGCTTGCAGACGGCGCGCGATGCACTCGAGGTGGTGATCGTCGCGCCATCGGCGGGTGCGATACGCGCGGGTGTCGCCGACCTCCAGGACTTCCGCTGCTGGCGCATCGTGGAGTTGGGGGTTTTTCGCACGGTGGCGCAAGCCAAAACTGCGGGCATCCGCTGCGCGAGGGCCCCGGTCGTGGTGCTGACCGAGGACCATTGCTTTCCGGACCCGGGATGGGCGCACGCGCTGATTGAAGCGCATCGCGGGGATTGGGCGGCCGTTGGTCCCGCGATGGACAACGGCAATCCGCAGAGCTTGATTAGCTGGGCGGATTTCATCCTTGGATACGGTCCCTGGTTTAATCCGCCCGGGGCGGATGAAGTTGACCTGCTGCCCGGGCACAACACTTCCTACAAGCGCGACCTTCTGCTCGG
>JANXZT010000097.1 GCA_025355395.1 Betaproteobacteria bacterium | reverse complement strand
ACCGAGAAGATCATGATCAGCATGATGCCCACCCAGAATGTCGGCAGGCTGAAGCCGACGATGCTGGTCGCCATGATGATGCGCGATACCTTCGCCTCGGGACGCAGTCCGGCATACAAGCCCAGCGGAATGCCGATGACGACTGCGATCAGCAACGCCGCTACCGCGAGCTCGAAGGTCGCCGGAAAGCGCTGGAGAATGAGCTTCAGTGACGGCTCGTTGTAGACAAAGCTGCGCCCGAAATTTCCCTCGGTAATTCCACGCAGGAAGTTGAAATACTGCCGCCAGAGCGGCTGATCCAATCCGAGCCCCGCGACCACGCGTGTGCGCTCGGCCAGGTCGGCGCTGGGCGAGATCAGCAGATCGACGGGATTGCCGATGACACTCACCGCGAAGAACACGATGATGGACATGGCGACGATAACCGACAGCGCCTGAAGCGCTCGGCGGAAGATCCAGTGACTCATCCCGACGATTCCATGTGAGCCCGCGTAGTGGTCGCGTGATGCGATGACCGCGCAAGCGTGGGCGGCACGGCCACCCTCCGAGGCCGGTCGCCGCGATCGCTGCGGCCGCACGTACCCGGGCAGTGTCGCGCGTCAAACGGACATTTGACCGTTTTTTGATACTAGCATGCCTCGCGTCAGCAAGCCTTTGGCCACGGCGCCGGGCCAGACCCGCGACAGCACCCGGTTCAGGGTCTGCCCAAGACCTGCGCCTCCTCCTGCGCGCATCGCGCGGTGCGTCGATCGCATTCGTGGTTCTGCGCGCACTGGCACGGCAGTCTTTGCAACGCTGCGGGGTGATTGCAAACCGGATCTGATGTAAGGCTCGCGACAGAACGTGACTGGCTTTGGTCCCGTATTGCAGTGGCCCCGTTCGGATGACGGGCGGTCCGTGCTAGCCTTGATCGCCTCCGGCTGGCAAGCAACGCACGTCTGGATCACCTTTTGGACCCGACCAACAAAGAGTTACCCACCTCAGCGCGGCAGCGCTGGGAGCGCGCGGTAAACCCGTTGCTGACGGCACCAACCGAGAACCTGTGGCGCGCACATGCCGATTCGGTCAACTCATCGCTCCTGGCGCGTTGGCTCCCTGCTGCCCCTTGCGAGCGGCTGCTCAAGACCGACCTCTTCGATGAGGCAATGGGGAACGGACTGTATCCGTTGATGGCGAGCCGCGCGCAATGCATTGCGGCGGTGGACGTTGCGCCATCGGTCTTGACCGCAGCGCTGTCGCGCCATCCGGGACTCCTGGCTGTTTCCGCGGACGTGCGTGCACTGCCGTTCGCCGGCGGGACCTTCGAGGTCGTCATCTCCAACTCGACTCTGGACCATTTCGACTCGCATGACGACATGCGCGTTGCACTTCGGGGATTGCACCGCGTGCTGTGCCGCGGCGGACGGCTGCTGCTGACCCTGGACAACCTTGCCAACCCGATAGTGGCAATGCGCAATGCGCTTCCATTCCGATGGCTGCATCGATTGGCACTGGTGCCCTATCCGCTCGGGGTGAGTTGCCGGCCGCGGCAACTGCGTCGGATGCTGCAACAGGAAGGATTCGAAGTGATGGAGACTGCTGCGCTGTTGCACTGCCCACGCGTCCTGGCGGTGCCGATGGCGCGAAGGCGGCAGCAGGCCGCTTCACCACAGGCTCGGCAGCGCTTCCTGCGGGGTTTGCTGCGGTGGGAGTTTCTGGCGCATCTGCCAACCCGGTTTCTGACCGGTTATTTCATCGGCATCAGTGCGCGCAAGATATGAAAGCAGGCCGCGCATCCGGCCGGCGACGCAGCGCGGTCATGCGCGCCATTGCCGTGTTGCGCGTTGAAGGGCTCGCGAGCTTCTGGTTCAAGCTGCTTGGCGAGTTGGGCTTTCGCCGGCTGCTGGTTCAGGAACGTCTGCTGGCGCAACCGATGCCTGACGTTTCGCCCGGGCTGCCGGTGCGCATCGAGTTGTTGAAGGACAGCGCGCTGGACGAATATTTCGCATTCCGGCCGGAGGCCGCTCACAACGACATCAGCAATCGACTGCAGTCCGGAAGCTTGTGCTTTGTCGCGCGCCACGAGGGTCGCGTCGTATCCACCTGCTGGACCACGAGGAGCAGGGCGCGGACCGAATACCTCGGGTCGGAGATCGCAATGGCCGTGGGCGATGTTTACCTGTTCGACGCGTTCACCGCGGTCGCGTATCGCGGCAACAATGTCGCTCACGCGCTGTGCATGACTCAATTGCGATATTTTCAGCAGGCGGGCTATCGGCGGGCGATTCGTGCCACCTTGCCCGAAAACAGGTCGGCGTTACGCGCCCACGCCAAGAGCGGATTTCAAACGACAAGGGTAATCGGCAGGCTCAAGATTGGCCCATGGCAGCGAGCTTTTGAACGACCCTGGCAAGGGAAGTTACGATGACGATTCACCGCACCCAACGTGCGCCGACCCGCCGGCTGGCGGGGATTTCACCAATGACTTCGCCTGGACCTCTGGCGCGTGGTTGGACAGGATTCGCCGAACAAATGCTCACGCGTTTGCCGTCGTCGACGCTGGATCGGGTCAAGCGTTATCTTTCATGCCTGATGCCGTTGACGCAGACGCGCGTCCCCGTTGTATGGTTGCGCGGAGCATCGCGAACAAGCGGGCGGCCCGCAACCATGCTGGCGGCGGGAACGGAGCCTTGGGTCAGTTATCTGGCTGCCCGCTTTTTCGCCGGCACACCACAGCGTGAAGCGTTGGATCGCGTATCGATCTGGAGGCTGCCACGACTGTTGCGGACACTGAGGCCGGCGGCGGATTTGACCGCCGTCCGAGTCGATCGTTTATCCGCGCGGTTGCTTTTCGACGACGATTACCTGACGGTTCCCGAATGGGTGGGAACGCGGCTGCTGATGCCGGTCGATCTTGCCTTGTTGGCCAAGCGCAGCAACAGCGTCGCCGATGACATCCGCCGAACGCGCCGCGACTGGCCGCAGTGCGATATCTCCGGGCCCGAAGCCTTCGACGACTTTTATCGCCGCATGTATCTCCCGTACACTCGCTTGCGTCACGGATCGCGGACGCACGTGCGCAGTGCAAGCAGCTTGCGGCAGGCGGTTCGGCATGGCGGAATCCTCTGGGTTTGCAATGCCGGAAAGCGCGTCGCAGGCGGACTGTTCGAGCGTAACGGCGGGAAGCTCGATTGGGTGGCCATCGGCGTCGCCGACGGCAACGTGGAATGGCTCAAAAAAGGGGCGGTGGCCGCACTCTATTTTCACCTCATCGATTACGCACGCCAGCACGGCTGCACGCAAATCGATTTGCGGGGCAGCCGGCCGTCGCTCGCGGACGGCCTGTTGCGCTACAAGCGGAAATGGGGTGCCGCGCTTTACGAAAGGCGCGACGTATTTTGGTCGACCCTCGTGCACTGGAACCGGCTCGATGGCGCGGTGATGCAATTCCTTTCGCACACGCCGCTGATATTCAGCCACGGCGACGCGTTGTCAGCGATAGCCACGGTCGAGCGGCAGATGCCGTGGACCACCGCCGATCTGCAGCAAGCACACGACCAGCTGTGGATTGCGGGCCTTCGCCGGCTGTGTCTCGTCACGGGCGCCGAACTGCCGGCAACGTTGCCCAGGCCGCAAGGCACGTGGCCGATTGCGCTCAAAACACTGAGCGAGGCGGGGCCGCGAGCGCTTTTTAAATCCATCGATCAGTCGGTCGCTCATTAAGGAGGCAACGACGCGTGTGCGGCATCTGCGGCATCGTTTATTCCGAGCGCGAGCGTCCGGTGAGCCGGGAGACACTTGCGCGGATGACGGACATTCTGCGCCATCGCGGGCCCGACAGCGACGGGTTCCACGTCGCACCCGGCATCGGCCTCGGCTTCCGAAGGCTTAGCATCGTCGATCTGCAGACGGGCGACCAGCCGATCACCAACGAGGATGGAACCATCGCCGTGGTCTGTAACGGCGAGATTTACAACCACGTCGAATTACGCCAGCAGTTGATCGCTGCCGGCCATCGCTTCAAAACAGCTTCGGATGTGGAGGTGATCGTCCATCTGTACGAGCAATATGGCGCCGACTTTGTATTGCGCCTGCGCGGCATGTTCGGCCTGGCGCTTTGGGATGCGCCGCGGCGGCGGCTGTTGCTGGCGCGGGATCGGCTCGGCATCAAACCGGTCCATTACGCGATCACCCCGGACGGGTTGTTTTTCGGCTCCGAGCCAAAGGCAATCCTGGCGTCGGGAGCCGTCGCGGCCGACCCTGATGTTCAGTCGTTGCGCCAGCTTTTTTCCTACACCCGGATTATGGCTCCGCGTACTTTTGTCGCCGGAATTCGCCGCCTGCCGGCGGGCCATTGCTTGACGTGGACGAACGGCAAGGTCGAGTTACGGCAGTATTGGGATGCCGAATTTCCGTCGCGCCACGAATACGAGGAGCGCGTTAGCGAGCAGGAATGGGCCGACGGTCTGCGCCAAAAACTCACGGAAAGCGTGCGGCTTCATTTGCGCAGCGACGTGCCGGTGGGCACCTGGCTCAGCGCCGGAATCGATTCCAGCAGCGTGACGGCGCTAATGTCGCAAATGGTCCCGGACCCGATCAAGACTTTTACCCTGCGTTTCGAAGACCCGCATTTCGATGAGCTGCGAAACCAGAAGGCGTTGGACGACTACCCACAGTATCGCCTCGTCGGCCACCGAATCGTCTGCCGACGTTCGGACCTGGCGCGCTTTCCCAAGGCCATTTGGCATGGCGAGGATACGCTCATGGGCAGCGTCCTGATCGGCCAACTCATGGTGGCTGAGGCCGCGGCCGCGCACGTGAAAGTGGTATTGACCGGCGAAGGTTCCGACGAGATTCTGGGCGGTTATTCGTGGTACCCGACGACGCGTGTCCTCGAGCCGGTCTTTCGGCTGCCACGACCCATGCGCCGGTTACTGGCCAGCGTGCCCCCGATCCGGCGACGATGGCCAGGTGCAGCCGGCACGATTGCGGGGCCGCGGGAAATGAATTTCGAACGGTACTCCCGCAGCATCAACCATTTGCGGAGCCAATCGGCCGGCGAGGAACTGTTTTCCCAGGATATTCTCGACCGGCTTCGTGGTTACGATGACTCGGTCGACGCACCGCCGCCGCCGGCAGGATTCGAGACATGGCACCCTTTCGCACGAATGCAGTATTTCGACATCAAGCATCGGATGGCCGACGCCGTCGTGCTGGGTCTGGATCGTGCGTCGATGGCCTGTTCGGTGGAGGCACGGGTACCGTTTCTGGACCACGAGCTGGTCGAGTTTTGCGCGCGTATTCCGCCGCGGGTCAAGATGAAGTGGCTGCGCGAGAAACACATCCTGAGACGTGCGATGGAAAGCATCCTGCCGCCGGACATCGTCCATCGCAAGAAGCGGCCGCTACAGGTTCCGACCGATGAGTGGCTGCGCGATGATTTGCCGGCTTTTGCCGAAGAGCTACTCTCCGAGACGGCATTGCGCGCCACCGGCTATTTCAAGCCGGAACGAGTCACCGCGCTGAGGCGCCGACATCGCGAGCGCAAGGAAAACCTGGGGCAGGTGCTGGGCGCCGTGCTCGGTGTGCAGGTATGGCACGACCTGTTCCGACGGCGAGCGCTCGATCGCAATGGGATTCCATGCGTTACCGGATGAAAGACATCCCGGCGATGATGCAGACGCCGGCCGGCCGGCAGCTCATCAAGAAAGGCGTTCTCTATCGGTCGTGGCCGGTGTCGTCGGCACTGGCACGGCTTTATCGGCAGACCTTGGCGCGAAAGACCCGCGTTATCGCGGTCGTCGGCTCCTACGGAAAATCCAGCACGACGCGGGCCGTCACGGCGGCGCTGCACGCGCCAGAGCACCCGAACATGCTGCTCAATGCGTGGAGCTCGATCGCTCTTGCCCTGCTGCGGATCAGGCCGTCGCAACGACATGCGGTGATCGAGGTTGGAATTTCGGCTCCCGGCCAGATGGCACGCTATGCTCCAGTGGTCCGGCCGGATGTGACCGTCGTAACATCGATCGGCAGCGAGCATAACGGGAGTCTTCCGACCCTCGAGGTGACACGCGCCGAGAAGTCCCGGATGGTCCGCGCCTTGCATCCGTCAGGCACCGCGGTATTGAACGGCGACGATCCGAACGTGCTGTGGATGAAGGGGGAGACGGCTGCACGGATCATCACCTTCGGCTTTCATCCGACGTGCGATGTGCGTGCCGAGGACATTCGGCTCGAGTGGCCTCATGGGACGCGCTTTCGTCTGCAAGCATTCGGCGGGCAGCGGGATGTCACGGTGCGCTTGATCGGGCGCCATATGCTGTATCCCGTGCTCGCTGCGATTGCGGTGTCGAAGCTCGAAGGTTTTGCACTGGATGAGACGCTGGCCGTGCTCGCGACGCTTTCGCCGACGCCGGGTCGAATGCAACCTGTTGCCATGCCGAACGGTGTGACGGTACTGCGCGACGATTTCAAGTCCGGCCTGGAAACGATATACGCGGCGCTCGATGTGTTCGCCGAGATACCGGCGCAGCGCCATATCGTGCTGTTGGGCGATGTATCCGAGCCACCTGATCGACAGCGAATCATCTACCGGAGCCTCGGCGAGCGGGTGGCGCAAATCGCTTCACATTTTGTTGTGGTGGGCAACAGCCTCGACCGCTACTCGACGGGGGCAAGGCACGCCGGAATGCCGAAGTCCGCCATTCACGACGGCGGGCGCACCCCTGCCCAGGCGGCGGCGGTGCTGAAAAATATCCTGCAGCCGGGCGATGTGCTGCTGATCAAAGGGCGCGACACGCAGATGCTCGACCGGGTGCGGCTGATCCTGCAAGGGCAGCACGTACTGTGCAACATCCGTTTCTGCAGGATGCACCCGACGGAGTGCGTGAGCTGCCCGATGCTGAAGACGGGATGGGGAACGCATCGGGTGATCATGTAGTGAGGTGGCCAATCAGTTTGCCTTCTGTTCGTGGTATTCGCCATCGACATTGATGTCCCAGATATTGCGCTTGTCGAGACGGCCAGAACCGATATTGTCGACCGCAGTCTTCGCCGTGAGCATCGAGTGATCCTGATTGTTGTAGCGATGCATGCCATTGCGGCCGACCAGAAACAGATTGGCGATCGCGTCGACGTGCGATCGGATCACTTCAAATTCCGCATAGGCGCCAAAATAGGCGGGATAGGCTTTGGGCACCCGAATGACCGTCGCGGCCACCACATCACCGGGGTCGACAAGGTCGATCTGCGCCAGTTCGCGAATTGCCAATGCCTGCATCTGCGGATCAGAAAGCCGCCAGAGATCATCGCCTTGCTGGCAAAAATACTCGAGGCCGAGCCACACCTTGGCCGGATCGGGCACCAGGGCCGGACTCCAATTGTTGAATATTTGCAGCCGGCCGAGGCGCACGTCGGGTTCCTGAATGTAGATCCAGTTGTCGGGAAGCATCGTGGCCGGCTCGCGTGAGCGCCGCGTTGACTGCCCCTTCATCCGCGTCGCGATGACGCCAACAGTGATGAAGTCGCGATACGGCAGCGCTTCGGCGACACGCCGTACGCCGGCGGGCGCGGGAGGATTGAAACTGGCGACCAAATCCTTGACGGGCATCGTCGAAATCACGTAGTCGGCCGACATCGAAACGGCCGCCCCGTTGCGGGTGTCGCGCATGCCGATACTGTTGACGCGGCCGTCGTCCACGCTGACGCGTTCGACCGTGTGTCGGAGACGAATTTCGCCGCCGCGTTGTCGAACCAGATCGGCCACCGCTTCCCAGAGCTGCCCGGGACCCAGCCGCGGATAGAGAAAGCGTTCCACGAGGCTCGTCTCTGTCTCCCGCCGCGCCGATGCTGGCGCAGTGGTGACCGATCGCCGCAATGCGTGCAACACCGCTTTGGTCAGCGAAAGACCTTTGATCCGCTGGGCGCCCCACTCGGCACTGATTTGAGCGCACGGGACGCCCCAAACCTTTTCGGTATAAGACTTGAAGAAGGTGCGATAGAGCTCGCGGCCGAAACGATTGATCAGGAAGTCCTCGAGACTGCGTTCCGGGTTGCGCGGAAACAGCGATGCCCGCGCGTAGCTGAAGGTGGCCCTGACACATCGCAGTGGGCCGAGATTGGCGACAGTTCGAAGATTGAGTTTGATCGGGTAATCAAAGAACTTGCGCAGGAAATAGATCCGCGACAGTCGATTACGCAACAGCATGACCCGATCCGGGTCTTCCGTTTCCGCACCAACGCGCTCCAGCGGCGAGAACTCCCGGCTTCGGTTCTGATAGCTGATCGTGATCGGCTCGCCGCTCGCTGCCACCGAGCGCTCGAGCGGCAGAATCTGTTGCCACCAGTCCATTACCCAATCCGACTTGGAAAAAAACCGGTGGCCGCCGATATCCATCCGGTAGCCGTTGAAGTTGACGGTTCGGGAGATGCCGCCGACCGTGTCCGACGCCTCGACTACGATGGGGTGGACATCGGTTTTCCGGAGCAGCTCCAGCGCGGCAGTCAGTCCGGCCGGGCCGGCGCCAATGATTACTGCCGTTTTTCGTCGTTCTGTCATGGGCACCGGTGACCATTATCACCCGCGTCCTGGTACCTCGCCCCATAAGTTTGCGTAAATGCCCAGAGCCGCATCCGCGCGCCGAGCGCGCGAAGCGAACCGCAGCCAAAGCCCCAGCCATGGCAAGGATGAGCGACGAAGCGATCGGCGATGCGGGGCGTCTCGAACATAGCGAAACTTGCGAGGCGAGGTATTTACCACCCGTGTCGCGATGACCGGTACCGATGGAAACCTGTGATGGGCCTTGGTACACTTCATGTCATGCACACGCGCCTTCGTGCGGCCGCGCGCGGTCCGCTGGGTTGCCATGATCGATGAGCGTGCGCCGCCGGCTATGAGCGGCTGCCGGCGCAGACGCCACTGGGTCCTGCGAATGCACGGAAACGACGATATCCGGATTTCCTGCGTCACTTGTTTGCGTAATCCTCAGTAGCCGCCGCGAGCACGCACTGTGCATGCGTCGACGCGTGGCATCGCCGTTACCCCACCGCGATGGTGGTCGGCCGCGGCCTGGGCGCTTGGCGGTTCGTATGCCGTCGTCATGGTTGTGCTGGTGAGCGTGCACGCAGGAGGCAACTGGTTCGGCGCGCCCGCACCCGTTATCGTGCGCGGAGCCGATTTCACCATTGTCCGCGGCAGTGGACAGCCCATCGGTGGCACGTTGGCGCTGGATTCCCTCGATCGTTCCGGCTCCGCAGTCCTCTCCACCCGCGTGCCGACATTTCCGGCCGAACGGTACCCGCGTGTCGAATGGAACCTTCACGCGCCCGGTCCGGTGCAACCGGCGCTTACATTCGCGTGGCGCAATCGGGAGCACCCCGGTCGCACATACCACAAACCGCTCGAATGGGTCGATGGCCATGTCGCGCCGCTTCGACTGGACACCGGCGACGGCTGGACCGGTTCCATCATCGGCGTCGAACTGATCGTTCGCGGAGAAATGTCGGCACCACTATTGCTGGAGTCCTTCACCGTTCCTGGTGTTTGGCTGGGTACCGCGGCTCTGGACCTTCGCCAGCAATGGACCACTTACTTCCCGTTCCGAGGCAACTCGCTCACGTTTCCGTTCGACGAGGAACGTACCCAGCCCCTCTCGCTGCTGGCGGCCACTGCCATCGCACAATTGCTGGCGGTCACCGGTTATGTGCTTGTCGCGCGCCGGAGCAATTGGCCAATGGATCGCCGGGTTGTGTGGACCATTTTTATCGCCGGCTGGTTCGTGCTCGATGCGCGATGGCAGATCAATCTCTGGCGCCAGCTCGGGGACACGGCCGGGGCATTCGCCGGCAAGAGCAACGACCAAAAGCATCTCGCGGCCGCTGACCACGAACTCTTCACGTTGATGCGGGAGATGAGCGCCGCGCTGCCCCCGCCCCCGGTGCGCATCATCTTTCTCGCGGACAACCAGACGCTGCGCGTGCGCGGCGCCTTTTTTCTCTATCCGCACAGCGTCAATGCGTTCTACCAGGACTCGCCGCGAACAGCGCGCGCGCCGGATGCTCACGACCTGCACGCGGGTGATTACGTGCTGCTGTTCCTGTACAGCGGCGTTGTCTACGATCGCGCGCGGAAGATGCTGGTGTGGGTCGACGGCACGCGTAAAGCCGTTGACGAAGTATTGTGGAAGAGCGACGCGGTCGTGTTGCTCCGACTGAGATGAACGCCAGCATGCATTGTCGAATCAACGCAGGGCCTCATGCGTGATTTCATCGGATTGACGCTAAGCGTCGGACTGCCGTGGCTCGCCGGGACGCTGTCCGTGCTGCTCCTTTGGCGCCGGAATGATCGTTCCTGCTGGCTGCTCGCTGCCGGGTACGGCTATCCGTTGGGTGCCTTCGCGGCAACGCTCACCCTGCGCTTGCTCGATGCCGCCGGGATTCCCTGGACGTTGCCGATGGTCGCGCTGCCAATGCTGGTGCTGATCGTGGTATTGCTCGGGCTGACACGTGCGCGTCGAGGACCGCGGGTGTCGGGGAGTCGAATACTGCCCGCACGAGAGGTGCTGCTGGTGCCCCTGCGCGGATTGTCCTGGGTGTGTCTCGCGCTGATCGCGATTCGGCTCATCGGACTGGCGGCTGAAATCGCGTGGCGTCCGCTGCAGCCGTGGGATGCCTGGTCGCAGTGGGCGACAAAGGCCAAGGTCTGGTTCGATTATGGCCGGATGGCACCTTTCGTGTCTCAGGAGCAATGGCTCGCGCCGGGCGACGCCATGCGTTTCGTCGACATGCACTCCTATTACCCGGCCACCGTGCCGCTGCTGCAAGTGTGGACCAATGTCTGGCTTGGCCGTTGGGACGAGTCGCTGATGAACGCGCCATGGCTCGCGGTCGCGGTCGCACTGGGCCTCGCGTTCTACGCCCAATTGCGGCGCGCCGGCGCCGATGCTTCGACCGCTATGCTGTTCACTTACCTCGTTCTGTCGCTCCCAATTCTGAACATCCATGTCGCGTTGGCGGGCACTGCCGACGTGTTCATCGCAACCGCTTACGGCATGGCGGCAATGGCATTGTGGCGATGGACGCGCACGCGCGAACGATTCGACATCACGCTCGTCGCGGCGATGGCCGCGGTATTGGTCACGATCAAGGTCGAAGGCATGCTTTGGGCACTGACGCTAGTACCGCCGGTCGTCGTTGCGCTCAACCGGCGTGTCGGGCTTGGGTTGGTCTTTTCATTGGGCGCGGCGGCACTCTTCTATGTCGCGTTCGGGCCCGCAGAAATCGCGATGTTCGGATATGTGCTTCGCACCGGATTCGAAAATGTTTCGTTGCCCCTCATGCAACATCTGTTCATCATGGACAACTGGCACTTGTTGTGGCTTGCGGCCGCGGTCGTGGTCGTGCGGCGTTACCGCAGGCTGTGGGCGCCGGACCTCGCCTCGATGACGGCAACGATGTCGGGAGCGCTGGGTTTTGTCTTTATCGTTTATTTCTTCAGCAGCGCCGCTGGCGGCGTCGACGACGAAACGCTGGTCAACCGGCTGCTGCTGCACATGGTTCCCGCATTGGTGTTCTACCTCGCGCTGCTGCTGCACGATCCGCCACGGTTGAGCGGGCAACATGAAGGGGCATATGCGCCGCCCCTGCAAAAGGCGCTCCCCTGATGTCGGGCTTCAATGGTCCCTTGTCGTTGCGGTATCAGCGAGCGCTTATGGCCCGGCTGGCGACCGCCTGCAGCGTCAACCAACACCGCTCGACCCAGCACCAGGCAAAAGCGGCGGATCCGTAAATGTAGTAGAGCTGGTGAAAAAGGATCCCGCCGACGGCGAAGGTCCATCCGCGACGGCGACGGAAAAGCGCCACCAGCTTCCAATTGGCGGCGGCCGCGCCGACCAGGATCGCAACCGGCAACCAGTACGGTGCCAGCGCCGCCGCCGCAAGCGCGCTGCTCGTCAGAAAGCAGATGGCCAGCAGCGCGCGCAAGCGTTCTGCCCGACTCACATTGAGCGTGGCGGAGCGCCCCGCCCG
>JANXZT010000421.1 GCA_025355395.1 Betaproteobacteria bacterium | reverse complement strand
CCTCATCGGGAGCGAGTGCCAGGTCAGCGCGGCCGACAACGCAGATCTGGTAGGCGAGCTGCACCTGCTCCGGTGACATCCGGGCGGCGTAATCGATCACGCGGGTTCCATCGTCGAGCATGATGCCTGCTGTTGGAACGGTTTGCGCGATGGCGATGCGATGGAAAAGGGAGGCAAGCTCCTCCAACGCCGCCGCGCCGGAGAGATTACGCGCCGCCATCGCATCCGCCTCATCGACGAGCGCCTTGCCGTCCCCGGCGAGAAGCGCATCGACAAGCCGAAACGCATAGTGCGTGTCGACAGCGCCCAGCATTGTCCGCACGACCGCTTCGCGCACTTCACCGCCGCCATAGGCAATCGCCTGGTCGAGCAACGAAAGTGCATCGCGCATCGACCCGCGAGCGCCGCGGGCGATGAGTGCGAGCGCCGCCTGGTCGGACGCAACGGCTTCCGCGGCAAGGATCGAAGTGAGCCGCTCCACGATCGTAGTGGCGGGAAGCTGCTTCAGATTGAATTGCAGGCACCGCGAAAGCACGGTGACGGGAATCTTTTGCGGATCGGTCGTCGCCAGCACGAACTTGACGTGCTCGGGCGGCTCCTCGAGTGTTTTCAGCATCGAGTTGAAGGCCTGCTTCGACAACATGTGCACTTCGTCGATGAGGTATACCTTGTAGCGACCGGCGGTCGGCGCGTAGCGCGCGTTGTCGAGGATCTCGCGCATGTTGTCGATGCCGGTGTTCGACGCCGCATCGAGCTCCAGCAAGTCGACAAAACGGCCGGCGTCGATGTCCGTGCACGCCGCGCAAACGCCGCACGGCGTGGCGGTCACGCCGATGGCACAATTCAAGCTCTTCGCCAGGATCCGCGCGATGGTGGTCTTGCCCACGCCGCGCGTGCCGGTCAGGAGATAGGCGTGATGAAGCCGATTGCGAGTGAGCGCATTGCTTAGCGCGCGCACCACATGCTCCTGGCCCGAAAGCTCTGCAAATGTGCGTGGCCGCCATTTCCGGGCGAGCGCCTGGTAGCTCATGGCGAGGCGTAAAGCGGCGTGTTTCGCGCCCCCGTCGGAAGCGCGAGGCGCTGGCTATTTGCCATTGGATCGGCCTGAGACGCGGCACGAGCCGGCGACCACTCGGAACGTACATAGACGTACGTGAGCGTTGGAGCCGGCGAGTAACAAAGTATCAGGTCGATCTGGTGGACAACAAGCAAAGGTGGCGAGCCGTTCCCCCGGCACTTGCAGTTATTCGCTGTGGCTGCTTCCTTCCGGACCTGACCAGATTCACGACCCTGCAATGCGGGGCGACCCGCCGTTGATCGGATGGGCGGCGAGCGCAAGCGCTGATTATCGACTATCGCGGCATTGCCGGCAAGGGCAGCAGACGGGCGCTTTTATTCCGGTGGCATAATTAGAGGGTGGCTCGAATACTGGATGCCCATTATCGATTTTCAAGCCCTGTGCAGCCGTTTACGCACCACGCTCCGAACGAGCGTGGCCGTAGCGCTGCTCGCGACCGCGGGCTGCGAACGCGCCGTTGAAACACCGCCGGCGGCACCCGCGCTGCCTTTGAACGAGCTCGTGGTGGTAGTTCGGCCTGGACCGGCGACCTATTTCAACGGCCCGGACGGCAAGCCCGCGGGCCTCGACGTGGATCTGCTTCGCCTTTTCGCGACGCTGCGCAAAACACCCGTGCGGTTCATCGCAACCGCCAACTCGGGGGAGCTCGCCGAGATCGTCGCCCAGGGCAAAGCGCACGTGGGCGCCGGCGGACTCTACCGCCCCGCGACTACGCCTTCGTCGGCGGCAAGAGACTTGATATCGAGCATCACCGCTTCTGATGCGCGTGAAAGGCCGGTGCTGTGGACCAGCGGCTACTTCATCGTCGCGCCGGTTCTGATCTACAACGCGGACGGGTTCAAGCCGGCGGGCTGGCGCGATCTTGCAGGTGAGCGTGTTGCCTACCTCACCAGCACCGGGCTCGATGCGGACCTTGCCAAATTGCGCAAAGCGTATCCTGCGGTACAGTGGGCACCGATGGATGTTCCCTCGGGCGATGCCCTCATCGCCCAGGTGAGCGACGGCCGGCTTGGCTACGCCATCGTGGCGTCGAATCTGGCAGCGGTGTCGCGCAACGTGTACTTGAGCTTCGACGTCGCATTTCCGATCGGCGGGCGGCGCGAACTCGGCTGGGTGCTGCCCCCCGACGCCACCGGACTGCGCGACGAAATCGATCGCTTCTTTCTGAAAATCAGGCGCGATGGAACACTCCAACGACTGGTGGACCGCTATTTCGGGCACCCGCAGCAAGTCCTGCGCATGGACGCGGGCATCCTGCAGGAACGCATCAAGTCGACGCTGCCACAGTTCCGAACGGCATTCGAGCATGCGCAGCAGATTACGGGCATCGAGTGGCGGCTGCTCGCAGCGGTCGCCTATCAGGAATCGCAGTGGGACCCGCTCGCGACCAGCGAGACGGGGGTGCGTGGCATGATGCAGTTGACCGAGGAGACGGCACGTCACCTCGGCGTTCTCGACCGCCTGGACCCGAAGCTCAGCATTACCGCGGCCGCGCGTTACCTGCGTGGGTTGAAGGAGAAGCTACCCGCGCGCATCGCCGAACCCGATCGTACCTGGCTCGCCCTGGCCGCGTTCAATATCGGGCTCGGCCATCTCGAAGACGCGCGCATTCTCGCCCAACAGCAGAAGCTGAATCCCGATAGCTGGAGCGACGTCAAGAAAGCGCTGCCTCTTCTGGCGGAGCCGGAATACTACGAGCAGGCAAAGCTCGGTTATGCGCGCGGCGGCATGCCGGTTGCATTTGTCGACCGGGTGCGGGCCTATTACGATGTGTTGCTCGCCCACCAGCCGGGCTACCAGCCGCGGCTGCAGGTCGCGATGCCACGCGACCAGGAACGCATCTTCACGGCGTCCCCGTAGCATGGGCGCGACATGATCACGCAACAGCCACCGGCCTGGCCTCACCTGCACGCTATGGTTGGTCGATCACCATGAGAAAATCGCAACTGCTCGGGTTCATGCTTGCCGCGCTGATTGCTTTGCCCGCGGCCGCGGCAACACCCTCCTCCGTGTTTCTGGAAGAGCTTACCTCGCCGGAGCTTGCCAATGAGATCCGAAGCGGCAAGACCACCATCATCGTACCCATCGGCGGCACCGAGCAAAACGGCCCGCACATGGTGCTCGGCAAGCACAATGTTCGCGTCAAGGCATTGGCGCAAAAGATCGCCGCAGCGCTTGGGAATGCGCTGGTGGCGCCGGTGATCGCCTATGTGCCGGAAGGCAGCATCGACCCACCCACCGCCCACATGCGGTTTGCCGGCACCGTCACGGTGCCGGCGGCGACCTTCGAAAGTGTGCTGGAGTCCGCGGGCCGCAGCTTTCGGCTGCATGGCTTTCACGATGTCGTCTTTCTTGGTGACCACGGCGGATACCAGAAAGAGGAAGCGGGTGCTGCCAACCGTCTCAATCGCGAATGGAAGAAGACCGACGTGCGAGCGCACGCCGTGGAAGAGTATTATCGCGTCACCGAAACGGCATTTCGCCAAGCGCTTAAAAGTCGCGGATACACCGACGCCGAAATCGGCACCCACGCCGGCTTAGCCGATAC
This sequence comes from Betaproteobacteria bacterium, assembly GCA_025355395.1. Classification (GTDB taxonomy): domain Bacteria; phylum Pseudomonadota; class Gammaproteobacteria; order Burkholderiales; family Casimicrobiaceae; genus CAIWHR01. The sequence goes on along the minus strand of JANXZT010000421.1, from coordinate 11,328 downwards.
GTCGCTCGCGTTGGCAATCGATCCGCATCTCGTGCGCACCGATCGCATGAAGTCAGGCGCCGCGCCCGGCACCAACGGCGTGGCTGGGGATCCCCGTCGATCGAGCGTCGAGCTGGGCCAGCTCGGAGTGGAGGCGATCGTGACCCAGACCGTCGCCGCCATTCGCAAGGCCGTCGCGCGTCGCTAGCAGTGATGGGCCGCCCGGATCGCTTGCGCTTCTCATTCAATCGACATTTCAACCGGGGAGTTGACACGTGACACTGTTCGCCCAGCACCGTGCATTTTGCGCGGTCCTCTGCCTTGATCTCGCGCTCATCATTCCCGTCATCGCTCAAGCAGCCGCAACGCCCGCGGCGCCGGCGATGGTGAACACCGTTCCCGGAATGCCGGCGGTCATCGTTCCGGACAACCTGTACAGCGAACAGACCGCCGGCAGGTTCAGCAGTGCCGTCGCCGGCGATTTGCCCCGTGTGTATGTGCCGCACATCCAGTCGAATGACGTTTATGTCATCGATCCGGCAACACGCAAGGTGGTGGACCGGTTTCGCGTCGGCATCAACCCGCAGCACGTCGTGCCGTCGTGGGATCTGAAAACGCTCTGGGTCGCCAACAACGCCGAGGGCCGCAGGGACGGCAGCCTCACGCCCATCGATCCGAAGACGGGCAAGCCCGGCAAATCGATCCCCGTTGACGACCCGTACAACATGTATTTCAGCCCCGATGGCAAATCGGCGATCGTGGTCGCCGAGGCGCAGCAGCGGCTTGACTTCCGCGACCCGCACACCATGGCGTTGCAGTTCTCGGTCGCGGTGCCCGGATGTGGCGGCATCAATCACGCCGATTTTGCGATCGACGGGCGCTTCGCGATCTTCACCTGCGAGTTCAGCAGCGGGCTCGCCAAGGTCGATCTCGTCAACCGCCAGGTGCTGGGGTACCTCAAGCTTTCCAAGGGCGGGATGCCGCAGGACATTCGCATTTCACCGGATGGCAGCACGTTTTTCGTGGCCGACATGATGGCCGACGGCGTGTTCGTGATCGACGGCGCGAGCTTCAAGGAAACGGGGTTTGTGAAAACCGGCATCGGCACCCATGGACTGTATCCGAGCCGCGATGGGCGCAAGCTCTACGTCACCAATCGCGGGTCGAACAAAATCCATGGCAAGGCTCATGGCAAGGGCAGTGTGTCGGTGATGGACTTTGCGACCCGCACGGTGGACGTCACTTGGCCCATTCCGGGTGGTGGAAGTCCTGACATGGGGAACTTGAGCGGCGACGGCAAGACGTTGTGGGTATCGGGACGCTACGACAACGTGGTGTATGCGATCGACACCATTGACGGCCGGGTCGATACGATCAAGGTCGGCACCGAGCCGCACGGCCTCACGGTGTGGCCGCAGCCGGGGCGCTACTCGCTGGGACACACCGGCAACATGCGCTGACGCGGTCGACGCCGGTTCGCCAACTACCCCGGTTGCGGCCCTTCAGTGCCCGGCGGCGATGGTCGTGACGCCGCCCATGTACGGATGCAGCGCCGCAGGCACATCAATGCCGCCGTCGGCACGCTGGCAGTTTTCCATCACCGCCACGAGCGTGCGTCCCACCGCAAGGCCGGAGCCATTGAGCGTGTGCACGAGTTCGGGTTTTCCCTGCGCACTGCGATAGCGGGCATGCATGCGCCGCGCCTGGAAGGCCTCGCAGTTCGAGCAGGACGAAATTTCGCGATAAGTGTTCTGCGCCGGCAGCCACACTTCGAGATCGTAGGTCTTGGCCGCCGCGAATCCGATGTCAGCCGCGCATAGCGCCATCACCCGGTAGGGCAACCCAAGCTTCTGCAGGATGGTCTCGGCATGGCGGGTCAGTTCCTCCAGCGCGTCGTAGGAGCGCTCCGGGGCAACGATCTGCACCAGCTCGACCTTGTCGAACTGATGCTGCCGAATCATGCCCCGCGTGTCCTTGCCATAGCTGCCTGCCTCCGAGCGGAAACATGGCGTATGGGCCGTTAGCTTGAGCGGCAAACTATCCCATGACAGAATCTCGCCGCGCACGCTGTTGGTCAGCGTTATCTCGGAAGTCGAGATGAGATACAACCGTTCCTGGGGCGTTTCCGTCCCGCCTTCCGCACTACCTTTCCCGACCGCAAACATGTCGGCTTCGAACTTCGGCAATTGTGTCGTTCCGATCAAGGTCTCGGCATTGACGATGTAGGGCGTATAGCATTCGGTGTAGCCGTGCTCGCGGGTATGCGTATCAAGCATGAGCTGCGCGAGCGCGCGATGCAGACGTGCAAGATCGCCGCGCAGGAACGAAAAGCGCGCGCCCGAGAGTTTGGCCGCGGTGGCGAAGTCGAGCAGTCCCATCGCTTCGCCGATGTCGGTGTGATCGCGCACGGGAAAATCGAACGCGCGCGGAGTGCCCCAGCGCCGCAGCTCGACGTTGTCTTCTGCGGATTGTCCGGCCGGCACGCTCGGGTGCGTCAGGTTGGGCAGTCCCAGCAAAAAATCGCGCACCTCCGCCTGCACGCCATGCAGTTCCGCTTCGAGCGCGTCGAGCGCAGCGCCGATGCCGGTTACCTCGGCCATGAGCGACGACGCATCGCCGCCGTTCGACTTGGCAATGCCGATCTCTTTCGAAAGCGAATTACGCCTGGCCTGGAGGTTCTGCGTGCGGGTCTGGATATCCTTGCGCCGCGCTTCGAGGACCTCGAACGCGGTCGTGTCGAGTGTTATGCCGCGCTTGGCGAGGCCGGCCGCGACTCCCGGCAGGTCGTTACGAAAAAGATGGATGTCGAGCATCGGGCGATTTTAGCAAACGCCCCGCCCGATCCGATGGGCCTCGCCGTCGCGCGGGTCCGGTCAACCAGCGTCCGGCGTCTTGTCACGCGCATGGCGATCCTCGGCGCGAAGCCGCTCCAGTTTCTCCTTGATCTTCGCTTCGAGCCCGCGATCGGTGGGCTCATACCACAGCACTTCCTGCATGTTGTCCGGAAAGTATCGCTCCCCCGCCGCGTAAGCGCCTTCCTCGTCGTGCGCATAGCGATAACCCTCGCCATAGCCGATGTTTTTCATGAGCCGGGTCGGGGCATTGCGCAGGCGCAGCGGAACCGGGCGGGAGCTATCCTCACTGATGAAGGCGCGCGCCGCGTTGTACGCGGCATAGACGGCATTGGACTTGGGCGCCATCGCGAGATACAACACCGCCTGCGCGAGAGCCAGCTCGCCTTCCGGCGTCCCTAGTCGCTCATAGGTCTCGACGGCGGCCACGGTGAGTGACAGGGCGCGCGGATCGGCAAGACCCACGTCTTCGGTGGCCATGCGGATGAGCCGGCGCCCGACATAAAGCGGATCGGTGCCGCCGTCGAGCATCCGGCACATCCAATACAGCGCGGCATCCGGGTTGGAGCCGCGAACCGATTTGTGCAAGGCCGAAATCTGGTCGTAGAACGCATCACCACCCTTGTCAAAACGGCGGAGGCTCCGCGCAATCGTGGTTTCGATGTCGGCGAGATCGATGGGCTCGCGGCGGCCAGGCGCAACTGCGGTTGCCAACTGCTCCACGAGGTTGATAAGCCGCCGGCCATCGCCATCGGCATAACCGACGAGGGCGTCAACTGCCGCGGGTGCTACTTCCAGCGTGGGCGTGGCCGCGACCCGCGCCCGCTCGAGAAGCGCTTCCAACTCTTCCGGCGACAGTGGCTCGAGCACGTAGACCGCTGCCCGTGACAGCAGCGCCCCGTTGACTTCGAACGATGGGTTCTCGGTGGTGGCGCCGATGAAGGTGACGATGCCCTGCTCGACGAACGGCAGAAATGCATCCTGCTGCGCCTTGTTGAAGCGGTGAACCTCGTCGACGAACAGGATGGTATGGCGGCCGTTCGCGCTCAGCGTCGCCTGGGCTCTGGCGACGGCCTCGCGAATGTCCTTGACCCCGGACAGGACCGCCGACAGTGCGATGAATTCGGCGTTGAAGCCGCCGGCCATGAGCCGTGCCAGTGTGGTCTTGCCCACCCCGGGGGGTCCCCACAGAATCATGGAGTGCGGCTTGCCAGATGCAAATGCGACGGCGAGCGGCTTGCCCGGTGCCAGCAAATGGCGCTGCCCGATTACCTCGTCGAGCGTGGTGGGACGCAGCCGCTCGGCCAGCGGCACCGCGTCATTGGTCGCGGTTCTTGCAGTGCTGAAGAGATCGTTGGGCACGGCAGGCTCACCGGGAGAATGACCAGTAAGTGGCCAGTCAGCTGCGTCTGGCTACTCGCCCACGACGTCCGCGCCGCGCGGGGGCGTGAACCTGAATTGGGCCGGGTCGATAGCCGCGTTGCGCTCGAAGTTGCCGAAGTCGAGTTGCGTCACCTGGCCGAAATTGTCGCGAAGCTCCATGCGCCGCGGCAGATTGTCCCGAAATCCGATGCGCACCTCCTGGAAGCCCGAATCGGCGGCCTTGGGCGTTGCGTCGACCCATTCCAGGCCTTCACCGGCGATGCCGCCGGTCAACGTGAAATTGCGCTCGAGGGTGTTGTCGCCCGCAAGCAGGGCCGCTGGGCTCGAGCCCAGCGCAGCCCCAAGCTTGCGCACGATCACCTGGTTGAGACCGGAATCGTAGATCCAGAGCTTGTCGGAGTCGCCGACAATGAGTTGCTGGAACGGCTTGTCGTACGTCCAGCGAAACTTGCCCGGGCGGGAGAACGCAAAGCTGCCGCTCGCCTGTTGCGGCGCGCGGCCCGACTTCGCGGTGACCGCTTGAGTGAACGTGGTGCGTCCGCTGCGCGTGCCTTCCAGGAACGCATGCAACTGATCGAGACCCGAAGCGTGCGCAACACCGGCAGCCGCGACCATCACGGCGACCGCACCCAGGGCCGCAAGCCCACGGGCGAATTCAAGCCTTGGCAACGCAGAGATCGGCGCGAATCGCAAGTCAGACACTTTCGAATGAGCCCTTACCGGTCATTTATTGATGATTATCGAAACGATATCCATATTTCCTTCGTCGCATTTTCGCAAACATCATTAAGTCCCCGGAATATTGGCGAGGCAGTTGCCCACGACATCGAGCACGACATAGGAGTGATCGAGGCCACCGTAGCGCTTGTCGCCGTCGACCAGCTTGTACTGACGGGCGAACACGCGCCATGAATCGTACGCAACCTCCGGCTCGAAATCGCAGCCATTCACGAAATAAGTGGGTCCGCAGAAATCGCCGGGCAAAAGCGCCTTGGCATGCGCGATCGCCTGTTCTGCATTGATGCGCGGCGCGGTGGCAGGAAGACCCCGTGGGCAGAATTCGCCTTCACGGTAGACCAGCACCGGGCCGGAAAGTGCCGTGCCCGCGAAGAACCACAGGACCCACAGCGTCGAAGCAATGCGCGATCTCAAGGATCAGCCTTCGCCTTTGCCCGCCGGGACGAGCACCTCGCGGTTGCCATTGGTCTGCATGGCCGACACCAGCCCCGACCGTTCCATCTGCTCGATCAAGCGCGCGGCGCGGTTATAACCGACGCGCAAATGGCGCTGCACCAGCGAGATCGAAGGCCGCCGCGTTTGCAGCACAATCGCAACCGCCTGGTCATACATGGTATCGGCCTCGCCGTCGCCCGCGTCGATACCGACGGCCTCACCGTTACCATCGCCCACGCCGCCTTCAAGGATACCTTCCAGATATTGCGTGACGCCCTGGGCCTTCAAATGCTCCACCACGCGATGCACCTCGGCGTCGGATACGAACGCCCCATGCACGCGCTGCGGATGTCCGCTGCCCGGAAGCAGGAACAGCATGTCGCCGTGGCCGAGCAACGTTTCGGCGCCCATCTGGTCGAGGATCGTGCGTGAATCCACCTTGCTCGCGACCTGGAAGGCGATGCGCGACGGAATATTCGCCTTGATGAGCCCCGTGATGACATCGACTGATGGCCGCTGGGTCGCGAGGATAAGATGGATGCCCGCCGCGCGCGCCTTTTGCGCGATGCGTGCGATCAGCTCCTCGACCTTCTTGCCGGTGATCATCATGAGGTCGGCAAGCTCGTCGATGACCACCACGATGACCGGCATCTCCTCGATCGGCTCCGGCTGATCCGGCGTCAGTGAGAACGGATTGGTGAGCGCTCTTCCCGCCTTCTTCGCCTCGACAACCTTCGCGTTGTAGCCCGAAAGGTTGCGCACGCCCAAGGTCGACATGAGCTTGTAGCGGCGCTCCATTTCGGCCACGCACCAGGTCAGCGCATTGCCGGCAAGCTTCATGTCGGTGACTACCGGCGCCAGCAAGTGCGGGATGCCCTCGTACACCGAAAGCTCCAGCATCTTCGGGTCGATCAGGATGAGGCGCACTTGCCGCGGCTCCGCCTTGTACAAAAGCGAAAGGATCATCGCATTGACGGCCACGGACTTCCCCGATCCGGTGGTGCCGGCGACCAGCAAATGCGGCATGCGCGCGAGGTCGGCGATCACCGGCTTGCCGGCGATGTCCTTGCCCAATGCCAACGCCAGCGCGCTGGGGGAATCGTTGTAGACCGCCGACGAAAGGATCTCGACCAGCTTCACGATCTGGCGTTTCGGGTTCGGCAGCTCGAGCCCCATGCACGCCTTGCCGGGGATGGTCTCCACCACGCGGATGGAGACAACCGACAGTGCGCGCGCCAGATCCTTCATGAGGCCGACGATCTGCGCACCTTTGACTCCGACCGCCGGCTCGATCTCATAGCGGGTGATGACCGGCCCGGGGTAGGCGGCCAGCACCTTCACTGCGACCCCGAAATCAGCGAGCTTGCGTTCGATGAGGCGGGAGGTGTATTCGAGCGTTTCCGCACTCACCGACTCGGTGCTCGGCGGCGCATCTTCCAGGAGCTCCAGGGGTGGCAGCGCCGAATCGGGCAACTCGTGGAAGAGCGGCCACTGCTTTTCCTTCACCACGCGCGCGGATTTTTCGACTTCGCGGATGGGCGCGACGACGATCACCGGCTCGTGCTCGGGCATCTCCTGCTTGACCTGTTCTACGATCGCTTCGCGCTGTGCGGCCGCCTGCTCGCCCGCTTTGCGGTCGGCGCGCTCCTCCACGCGTCGCTTGAGTTTGGTAACCGCGGACTCGAGCAGCGCCCCGAGGCGTTCCATCAGCTTCAACCACGACATGCCGGAGAAGAGCGACCAGCCGATCGCGAACAGCACCAGCAACAGCAACGTGGCGCCGTTGAATCCGAGCAGATGAGCGAGACGGCTGCCGATGAATCCGCCGAACGCGCCGCCTGCGGCAAGCGGGAGTGTCGCCGGAAACTGATATAGGCGCAGTGCCTCCAGTGCGGCGCTCGTCAGCAGCACCAGTCCGAACCCGAGCAGGCCAAGGCCGAGCGGGTGCTCGAGGGCAAGCTCCGGGTGCCGGATGCGCCGATAGCCGGCAACGACGAGCACCGCCCCCGCCGCCACCCACCACCATGCGGAAATGCCGAAAAGGTAGAGCAGAAGATCGGAAAGCCACGCGCCGGCAAGGCCGCCGCGATTGGCGATCGCGCCGCCGCTACCGGAGAACGACCAGCCCGGATCCGTTCGCGCATAGGTCGCCAGGACGAGGGCGAGCCAAGCGAACCCGGCTACGACCAGCAACCACCACGATTCGCGCACGAGTCGCGCAAATCGCGGCGACAGCGTGAGGCTGGGGGCGGCCCGACCCGCGGGGGACAAGCGTCGCCTCGCATTCTGTTCTTTACGCTTGAAAAACACAGGTTTGCCGCCACCTCCTCTTGCGACGGATTATACGCGGAGCACAGCCCGACGCGAAGTCGTTGCCGCGCGTCACTCGGCCGGCGGGTCCGCGACCCCATATCGGTTAGAATCCGAGGTCTTTTTGTTCCGGGAAACGCATGTCCGCAACCCACGCCCGCCTGTTGATCCTGGGCTCCGGCCCGGCCGGTTATTCCGCGGCAGTATACGCCGCGCGCGCCAACTTGAAGCCGGTGCTGATCACCGGTTTGGCGCAAGGCGGACAGCTCATGCTCACGACCGATGTGGACAACTGGCCCGCCGATTTTGCCGGCGTGCAGGGCCCCGATCTGATGCAACGTTTCCAGCAACATGCAGAACGCTTCGAGACCCAGATAATCTTCGATCACATCCACGCCGTGCATCTGACCGAGCGGCCGCTGCGCATGATCGGCGACAACGGCGAGTACACCTGCGATGCACTGATCATCGCCACCGGCGCATCGGCACGCTATCTCGGGCTCCCTTCCGAGGAAGCGTTCATGGGCAAGGGTGTGTCGGCGTGCGCAACCTGCGACGGGTTTTTCTACAAGGGCCAGGATGTGGTGGTGATCGGCGGCGGCAATACCGCGGTCGAGGAAGCGCTCTATCTCTCCAACATCGCCCGCACGGTCGAAATCGTGCATCGCCGCGACCGCTTCCGCGCCGAAGCGATCCTCGTCGATCGCCTGCTCGCCAAGACCGCAGGCAACGGCAACGTGCGGGTGCTATGGCATCACACCCTGGACGAGGTGCTGGGTGACGCATCGGGCGTGACCGGGGTGCGGCTGCGCGACGTCGTCGCAGGTGCGACGCACGACCTCGCGGTCAACGGTGTGTTCATCGCCATCGGCCACACACCGAACACGGCGCTGTTCGAGGGCCAACTCGAGATGGCAGGCGGCTACATCAAGGTGAAAAGCGGCAGCGAGGGCGGCGCCACGGCAACGAGCATTCCCGGCGTATTCGCCGCCGGGGACGTGGCCGATCATGTGTATCGACAAGCCGTCACCTCGGCCGGCACCGGATGCATGGCGGCGCTTGACGCCGAGGCGTACCTCGAGGGACTCTGACGGCGCCGCGCGTCGAAGGAACAGTGCCGTGGCCAAGCTCGATGATCTGCGACGGTTGCTCGACGCAGCGCGCGCGAGAGCCATTCTGACGCGTGAGGCGGCGCCGTCCCCCTCCCCTGTTGGATCACCCGCATCGCCACGGACCGCCCCGAACGCGCGTGGCGAGCTGCCGCGCATGGCGCCCAAAACCGCACCTGCTGCGTACCGCTCGCCTCCTGCAAAACGCGCGATTGCCGGCACCAAGCACGCCGACGGCGACGTCGACTTGAAGCAGGCGTTTGCCGACGTTCACCGTTTGCCACCGTCAACCCGCGCTCGCATCGAGCGGCCGCGTCCGGCGCCCGTTCCGAGCCAGCGCATCGCGGACGAACGTGAAGTGCTTCTCGCATCCAAGTACGGCAACGACCCCGCGCCCGCCACGTGGGAGATCGGGCAGGAACTGGAAGCCGGACAGACGTTCGTGCGGCCGGGTCTTGGCACCGACGTGCTTGGCAAGCTGCGCCGAGGTCACTGGACGCTCCAAGGCGAGCTCGATCTTCACGGCTATACGTCCGAGGAAGCGCGCGATCTCCTCGCCGATTTTCTCTACAACGCGAGGCAGCGCGGGTATCGATGCGTGCGGGTGGTACACGGCAAGGGCCTGACGTCGCCCAATCGCGAACCGGTATTGAAGGGCAAGGTCCGCAAGTGGCTTTCGCACTGGGACGATGTCCTGGCCTACAGCGAAGCGCCGCGCCATGCGGGCGGCGGCGGCGCAGTACTGATCCTGTTGCGAGGTAGTTAGCGCAAAACGCGATGCGCGAGCGCGGGCAACTCGGTGCGGACATGCCCGAGTCGCGCCATCTCGACGTCGCCCACCACCACGCCGGGTCCCTCGTCGAGTTCTGCCACGATCTCGCCCCACGGGTCGATCAGCGTCGAATGGCCGTAGGTGCGCCGCCGGTTCGGATGCAGCCCGCCCTGTGCGGCGGCCAGAACGTAGCACTGGTTTTCCACGGCGCGGGCGCGCAATAGCAGTTGCCAGTGCGCAGCGCCGGTGGTGGCAGTGAATGCTGCCGGCACAAGGATCAGCGCGAGCTCGCCCAGACCTCGATACAGCTCCGGAAAGCGCACGTCGTAGCAGATGGACAAACCCACCCGTCCACACGGCGCATCGAACGTTCCGGGCGCGGTGCCCGGTTCGATGGTGCGGCCCTCGTCGTAGCGCTCCTCCCCGCGCACGAACGAGAACAGGTGGATCTTGTCGTAGCGCGCGACGCGTTCGCCGTCGGGGCCGTACACGAGACATGCGCTGCGCACGCGGGCCGGATCATCGCAGGCAAGCGGCACGGTGCCTCCCACCAGCCATACCTGATGCCTGCGCGCCTCCTCAGCCAGAAACGACTGTTGAGGTCCGTCGCCATCGCGCTCGCGCACCGCGACCTTGTCGGTGGCGCGTTCGCCGAAGACGCCGAAATATTCCGGCAATACGATGAGTCGCGCGCCCTCTATTGCCGCCTGCGCAATGAGGGGTGCGGCTACACCCAGGTTCGCGCTGACATCACCGCCGGAGATCATCTGCACGGCGGCCACACGCAGGGTGGACGCGGCTTCACGCAAGTCGTTCATGGGTCAGGTCCTGTTCATTTGGATGCAGAGCCGGAGGGGGCGGCAGCGCTCGCCGTGCCGCCGCGTGCCACAACGGGGTCGGACCAACTCCCGGTGACGGAGTAATCGTGGGTGAACATCTGCTCGATCGGATCGCGCAGGACCTTTTGGGCGAGCAGCGACCCCGCCCCCACCGCGGCACCGATCACCGGATTGGCGAGAAACAACAGCGCCGCGCCAGCGGAGACGCCGGCGCTTAGTGTTGGCTGCACCCGCACGCGCAGCCGCTGCGTCTCCTTGGCTAGATCGGCCTCACCGGCGATGGCCACCTGGGCCGAAGGACCGCTTAAGCGAAGGTCATCGGTGGCCATCACGCCGTTGGCGATGTGCACATTGCCGGTCACGCGATCGAATGCAAAACCTTCGCTGAAGACGTCGCGAAAGTCCAGTGTGATGCGCCGGGGCAGCGCCTGCAGCGACAGCACGCCAAGGAGTTTGCCGATGCCGGGCTCGATCTTGAGGAAGCGACCGCTGCCCACTTCGATGCGCAAAGCGCCGGACAAGGAAGGGTAATCGAAATCGGTCGGCGCACCCGCCCAGTTGAGTTGCCCGGTGATCTTGGTGGGCGCTGCCTGCACGGCGCCGGGGTGGCCGAGGCGCGCCAGAAAAGCGCCCGCATCCTTGACATCGAGCACCATCTCGAGCCGCGTGTGCTCCTGCCGTCGGTCGGCACGCCACGCACCCTGCCCCTGCAAGCGTCCGGCTTCATTCTCCAGCGACAGCCGCTCGATACGCCATTCCGTACCCCCCGGTTTGGCGAGGAGCTCGAGCCGGCCAAGATCGCGGCTGCCCGAAACAAACGAATCTGCCGTGATATCGATCTCCGGCCACGTCCCGGTGGCCGCTTCGCTGCCGGCCTCGGCGGCAGGTTCGGCCACCGAATCCTTGGCGCC
>JANXZT010000419.1 GCA_025355395.1 Betaproteobacteria bacterium | reverse complement strand
GAGATGCCGCGCCAGAAAGGACTTGCCCACCGCATCCTGCGTACCGAGGTAGCCGCTCGCCCAAATGTCGACGCGCGCAAAGCCCAGACTTGCGATCGCTTGCAGCGTTGCCTCACGGCTATGGTCGCCGAACTGAAGCGTGGAACAGCAGAGCGCGCCGTTGGCGGCAGCGGACGCTCGGGAAGACGTCGGATTCATCGGCCGCCACCACCGGATTTGCCGCGTTGGGGATGCAGCGCCGATCTGAGATCCGCGGTGCCCTGAGTAAAGTCGGCCACCATGGTCGAGAGCCGTCCCCGCGCGCCCACCAGGTGGCGCGACAACAGCGCCGCTGCGTGCGCGCCGTCGCGCCGCTTGTACGCTTGCAGAATCGCGCGATGCTCCACGACTACGGCGGCCATATCCGTCCCTCCCCCCGCGTAATAGATGCGCGCCATCCGGATGTGGAGACTGATCGAGCGGTAGCTGTCGACCAGAAAGGCGTTGTTCGCGCTGCGAATAATGAGGTCGTGAAATTCGTTGTCGCGCTGATCGAAGCGCTTGAAGACGAGATAACCCGTCTGGCGCGCGAGCGCCTCCATCTCGTCCACGCAATCGCTCATCGCTCGCAGATCGTCGTCACTGATCATGGCGGCGCCCTCGCGCGCGGCGAACGCCTCGAGGAGCTCGCGCAGCGCCATCACTTGCTCAAGCTCCTGCAGGTTGAGCGACGGCGCCAGGCTGTAACCCTGATAGGGCTCGTAAACGGCGAGGCGTTCCGCCACCAACCGGTTCACGGCCTCGCGCACGGGGGTGGCGCTGACCGCGAGCTCGCGGTCGATCTGATCGATGTTGAGCTTCGAGCCGGCGCTGAGCTGCCGCGCAAAGATCTGGCTGCGCAGGATGTCGTAAACGCGGTCGGCGAGCCCGGCCCTGGTGGCGGCGGCAGCCGCGGGGGGCAGAGTAGAAACAACAACAGACTTCCGTTTTTGCATGGGGCAGGACGCACCGGGTGGCGCTGACGAGCCCTGAGTATTCCACATCCTATAGGATATGACAATATGATATCGTATAGTTTATCGTATACCCTTCCGCTAGGGGCTGGTCGGCTCGGTTTGAGGGACAGACGAGCTCGGCGTGTCGAACCCGCGTCAACTCGCGCTGCACGCGCAGCGCGTCAATCAACTGGAAGGAGCGAGATGCCTGTTTATCCGAATGCCTTTTCGCTGGACGGGAAGGTTGCTGCAATTACCGGGGCGGCACTTGGCATTGGTCGTGCCGTGGCGCTGGGCTTCGCCGAAGCCGGCGCCGACATCGTGGCGATCGACCGCGATGAAGCAGGGGCGCGGGCCGTATGCGCCGAGATCGAGCGCCTGGGCCGCAAGGCGGTGGCCGCAGTTGGGGACATCAGCGATGCCAAGGATGTCGAGCGGGCAGCGCAGCTCGCCGATTCCACGTTCGGGCGCGTCGATGTGCTCGTCAACTCCGCCGGCATCACCCGCCGCCATCCGGCAGCGGACTTTCCCGAGGAGGATTGGGACGTGGTGCTCGCCGTGAACCTGAAGGGCACGTTCCTTTGTTGCCAACATTTCGGCAGATTGATGATTCGCGCCGGTGGCGGCCACATCGTCAACCTGGCATCGATCGGCGGCCTAGTCGGCTATTCCGATACGGTGGCGTATCTTTCGAGCAAGGGCGGTGTGGTGCAGATGACCCGCGGTCTCGCCGCCGAGTGGGGCAAGCACAACATCAACGTGAACGCCATCGCCCCCGGTGTGGTGATGACGCCGATGCAGGAGAAGCTGCGCGTGGCCAACCCGGAAAAATTCGACGCCTTCATCTCCAAGATGGCGATCAAGCGACCGGCACAACCGGAAGATATCGTCGGCGCCGCGCTGTTCCTCGCAACCGAGGCCTCGGCGCTGGTGACCGGGCATACATTGCCCGTGGATGGCGGCTATGTCGCGATGTAGCGGGGCGGTCGCTCTGCTGCGGACAACTATTGCGGGACGCCGATGCCGGCTTCACTCTTCGACTTGAGCGGACGCGTGGCGCTCGTGACGGGCGCCTATCGCGGTCTCGGCTTGAGCATCGCGCGCGGGCTCGCACAGGCCGGCGCTATGGTTGTGCTGAACGGCCGCAAGCCCGACGCGCTGCGCGATGCGACGCAATCGCTGGCGGAAGCGGGACTCGCGGTCGACACTGCGGTCTTCGACGTCACCGATCGCGACGCGGTCCTGAAGGCCGTCGACACCGTTGCCTCGTCTCACGGGACGATCGACATCCTGGTCAACAATGCAGGTATCCAGCGCCGCGCCGCGATGGTCGACTTTCCGCAGGCCGACTGGGATGCGGTGATCGCGACCAATCTCACTGCCCCGTTCGTCGTATCTCAGGCGGTGCTGCCCGGCATGATGGCGAAAAAGCGCGGCAAGGTGATTCACATCGCGTCCCTGATGAGCGATTTCGCCCGGCCGACCGTCGTGCCCTACACGGCCGCGAAAGGCGGCGTCCGCCAGCTTACGCGCGGCATGGCCGTCGAGCTCGCGCCCCATAACATCCAGGTAAACGCGATCGCACCCGGCTACTTCGCGACCGAGCTCAATCGCGCACTAATCGACGATCCCACCTTCAACGCCTGGGTCTGCAAACGTGCGCCTGCCGGGCGGTGGGGCGATCCCGATGAGATTGCGGGGCTTGCGGTGTTCCTCGCCTCGTCTGCGGCGAACTACATTACCGGTCAGTTGATCACGATCGACGGGGGCATGAGCGTCGCGTTGTAGATGTTTGCGATGCTGGATCACTTCAGCCTGCTCGCCCTGCCCTATTTCATCCTCGCCGGCGAGCTCATTTCGGCCGGAGGCATCTCCAAGCGATTGGTGGAATTCGCGGAGACGGTTGTCGGCCATTGGCGCGTCGGGCTCGGTCACGCCTCCGTCGTTTCGAGCATGGTGTTCGCCGGTGTGTCCGGCTCGTCGGTCGCGGACACCTCGGCGATCGGATCGCGATCCTAGTGCCGGCAATGAAGGGGCGCGAATACAAACCGGGTTCGGGGCAGCACTCGTCGCATGTGCGGGAACGTATGGCCTGCTTTGCTGGCGCCGATCATCGTCGTGGGCGGGATTCTGAGTGGTGCGTTCACAGCCACCGAGGCAGGGGTGGTGGCGTGCTTCTAGGCCGTACTGTTGCTGGTGATTTTCTGGCCCGACCTCGCAGCCTGGATTCCGCATCATTACCTCGGGTAGGCGGCACCGGACGCGGAAAAAATAAGCGCTGCGCTGACCGACGCCGGTTGAAGCAACTTCCGGGGGTTGAAGCCGATGCCTCGCGACCGGGCTTAAGGCAATCGCACGCCCAGCCGCGAGGAACGCTCCCGGTCGCCTACCGCTTGTCGGGTCGTTTGACGATGCGGTTCTCGGGCGTGGCCGGATTTCGATCTGAAAACACTATTGACTTCAATCGATCGGCGTTCGCTTCTAATCTGACCTCTTAGCTCTTGTATCCGCGACGACAAGGAGACCCCCACCCTTTGTCTGATAGGCAATGGATATCGCCCGGAGCACAATGGCGTCGCCGTGGCAGGGATGCGGAGCCTGAGTGAGTTTGGCAGCGCCGCGCCCCGAAATCCGAATCAACTATCGCGTCTTCAGCACGCGTAGATGTACGAAGTTTGCGCTACTCATTTTGCACAACTGGCGCAGTGCTCAATGGGGATGTCATGCGCACCGCCTGCGCGCCACCGAGCTGGAGCTGATTCATGGAGGTAGCGCTCTGGCCTCGCCTTTCCGTGGCAACCGCCGTTCTGCCGCGGATCCGGCACGATCTCGTTGCGCATGCCGACACTCTGGATGGCAGGAAGGGACGCGAGATCACGTTGTGCGCCATCGTCGAGGATGGCCTGTTCGGCTACGAGCTCGTCCCGAGCGTGATGACGTTGCCGTTCCTCATCATGGGCTGCGGCGAAGACGGCATCCCGAGGCTGCGTCGAACGCTG
>JANXZT010000389.1 GCA_025355395.1 Betaproteobacteria bacterium | reverse complement strand
ATCATTGCGGGTTTCGCGCCCGGCAGTACTACTGGCGGTGTCCGGGATGCGGCAAATGGGAAACGTATTCACCGCGACGCACGGAAAGCCCTGATGGGTTTGCCTGATTCGCCCTTAGGCTCCACCAATCCCAGAGTGATTGTCGCGCTGGACTTCGCCAACCCCATGCATGCGCTCGGGCTCGCCGACCGGCTCGATCCCCGCCACTGCGCGCTCAAGGTGGGCAAGGAAATGTTCGTGGTGGCGGGCCCCGAGCCCGTGCGCTGGATGGTGGCGCGTGGCTTTCGCGTCTTCCTCGATCTCAAGTTTCACGATATTCCTCACACTGTTGCTCAGGCGTGCGCCGCCGCAACGCGACTCGGCGTCTGGATGCTGAATGTGCATGCAGCAGGCGGCAGCGCGATGATGGATGCCGCCCGTGAAGCCGTCGATCGAACCGCGGCGGAATGCGGGCGGCCGGCACCACTGCTGATCGCCGTTACGGTGCTGACCAGCCTCGCCGACGCGGATATCCGCGAGCTTCATATCTCCGGCGACGCTGCCGGACACTCCCTTCACCTTGCGCGCCTGAGCGCCGCCAGCCGGCTTGACGGCGTGGTGTGCTCGGCAGTTGAAGCGCCGGCATTGCGGGCATCGCTGCCGGTCGGGTTCAAGCTGGTCACCCCTGGCATCCGGCCGGCCGGCAGTACAGCCGACGACCAGGCGCGGATCATCACGCCCGAGCGCGCGATTGCCAACGGCGCCGATTACCTCGTGGTCGGGCGGCCGATCACGCAGGCGAGCGACCCGGTGGCGGCGCTGGCACGCATCAATGCCTCCATCGGAGAAGCGGCTTGAGAATAACGATGATCGGCACGGGCTACGTGGGCCTCGTGACCGGCACCTGCCTCGCCGAAGTCGGCAACGACGTGCTTTGCCTCGATGTGGACGCGCGCAAGATCGATACGCTCAACCAGGGCGGCGTGACCATCCACGAGCCGGGTTTGGCACCCATGATCGAGCGCAACGTGGAAGCAGGCCGGCTGCAATTCACGACCGACATCGACGCCGCCGTGGCGCACGCCACGTTGCAGTTCATCGCGGTCGGAACGCCGCCGGACGAAGACGGCTCGGCGGACATGCAGTACGTGCTGGCGGCAGCGCGCAATATCGGAGCGCGCATGGCCGGCTTCAAGATCGTCGTCGACAAGTCCACGGTTCCGGTCGGCACCGCAGATCGGGTCCAATCGGCGATCGCACAGGAGTTGGGCAAGCGCGGGCTGGAGCTGCCGTTCGCAGTGGTCTCGAATCCGGAATTTCTCAAGGAAGGCGCTGCGGTGGAGGACTTCATGAAGCCCGATCGCATCGTGATCGGCGCCAGCGACGACCGCGCCATTGCCGAAATGCGCGCGGTGTACGCTCCTTTCCAGCGCAATCGTGAACGCCTGCTGGTGATGGACGCGCGCTCGGCCGAGCTCACCAAATACGCCGCCAACGCGATGCTCGCGACACGCATCTCCTTCATGAACGAGCTCGCCAATCTCGCCGACGATCTGGGTGCCGACATCGAGCACGTGCGCCACGGCATTGGCTCCGACCCGCGCATCGGCTACCACTTCCTTTATCCCGGCGTCGGCTATGGCGGGTCGTGCTTTCCCAAGGACGTGAAGGCGTTGCAGCACATCGCCTCGAAGCTCGGCCGTCCGCTGGCGGTGCTCGATGCCGTGGAACGTGCGAACGACGCCCAAAAGCTGCGCTTGGTCGAGAAGATCGTGAAACGTCTGGGCGAGGATCTTCGCGGGCGAACGTTTGCGCTGTGGGGCCTTGCCTTCAAAGCCAACACCGATGACATGCGCGAAGCGCCCTCTCGGGCGGTGATCGCGGCCCTGACCGGGCGTGGTGCGACGATTGTCGCTTACGACCCGGTGGCGATGCCCGAGGCGCGGCGCGTGCTGCCCGGCATGCCGGGGATCTCGTATGCACACTCGCCCATGGAAGCAGTGGCGGGCGCCGATGCCCTGGTGGTGGTGACGGAATGGAAAGAGTTTCGCAGCCCGGATTTCGAAACCATTCGCGCGACCCTGCGCGAACCGCTGGTGTTCGACGGCCGCAATTTGTACGACCCTGCGCTGGTGCGTCAGGCGGGGCTCGAATATTTTTCCATCGGCCGCAAGTAGCCGCGGCGCGACCTGCCAATGAAGCTTCGAAGCGCGCATTTTTCCACGTGGGCCGCGCGTGTTGCGACGACACGTGTCCTGATTGTCGGCGATGTCATGCTCGACCGTTACTGGTTTGGCGAGGTGGAACGGATCTCGCCGGAAGCCCCGGTGCCGGTGGTCAAGATCGCCCGAACCGAAGAGCGGCCCGGCGGCGCCGCGAACGTCGCGCGCAATGTGACCGCACTGCGCGCGCAATCGACCCTGTTGTCGGTGACCGGCGCCGACGAGCCGGGTGCGGCGCTCGCCCGGTTGCTCGCTGCCGACGGGGTGCGCACTTCATTCCATCGCGATGCCGGGATTGCCACCACCGTCAAGCTGCGGGTCATCGGCCGGCAGCAACAACTGCTGCGGATCGATTTCGAAACGAGTCCGTCGCACGAGATCCTCGCGACGAAGCTCGCCGATTACGAACGACTGCTGCCGGAATGCGACATCGTCGTGCTCTCCGACTACGGCAAGGGCGGGCTCATGCATATCGCGACGATGATCGAGCGCGCGCGGGCTGC
The DNA here is from genome assembly GCA_025355395.1 of Betaproteobacteria bacterium. Classification (GTDB taxonomy): domain Bacteria; phylum Pseudomonadota; class Gammaproteobacteria; order Burkholderiales; family Casimicrobiaceae; genus CAIWHR01. Next base: position 1,969 of record JANXZT010000389.1, on the reverse strand, counting down.
TGGCAAGCAGGTGCTGGTCGATCCAAAAGGCGAGGATTGGGCGCGTTACCGCGGGGCGACGCTGCTTACGCCCAATCGCACCGAATTCCGGCAAATGGCAGGCCGCTGGAAGGATGAACGCGAGATGGCCACCAAGGCGCAGGCATTGCGTAACGAACTGAATCTCGACGCCTTGCTGGTCACCCGATCCGAAGAAGGCATGTCACTTTTTACGGCGGAAGGGGGTGAGACCATTCCGGCTGTCGCGCGTGAGGTGTACGACGTGTCCGGCGCGGGTGACACCGTCATCGCCACCATCGGCGTCCTGCTCGGCGCCGGCGCGCCGCTCCCGGCGGCAGTGCGCATCGCCAATGAGGCGGCCGGCATCGTTGTCGGCAAGCTCGGGACTGCGGTCGTTACCCCGGACGAGTTTCGGTAGCCATTGGCCAAGACCAGAACCAAAACGGTTTACAGCTGCACCGAGTGCGGCGGCCAGAGCCCGAAATGGCAGGGGCAATGCCCCCATTGCGGGGTGTGGAACACGCTGGTCGAGGCGCTGGCCGCACCCACGCCATCCCGGTTCCAGACGGTGACTGGCAAGGCGAGTGCGGTGCGCGCGCTGGCGTCGGTGGATGCGCGCGGTTCGCCGCGTTTTCCCACCGGCATCGAAGAGTTCGATCGGGTGCTGGGCGGCGGTCTCGTCCCCGGTGGGGTCATTCTGCTGGGCGGCGATCCGGGCATCGGCAAATCGACCCTGCTGCTGCAGGCGATGGCGGCCATCGGCGCGGCGAAGAAGGCGCTCTATGTCACCGGCGAGGAATCGGTGGAGCAGGTGGCGCTACGCGCGCAGCGGCTCGGCCTCATCAATGCGCCGGTGTCGCTCCTCGCGGAAGTTCAGCTCGAAGCCATCATCGCCACCATTGGCGTGGAGCAGCCGGAAGTCGTGGTGATCGACTCCATCCAGACTGCCTATACCGAAGCCTTGACGTCGGCACCCGGCAGCGTGTCGCAGGTTCGCGAATGCGCAGCGCAACTCACGCGTCTTGCGAAACAACGCGGCGTGGTTGTGATCTTTGTCGGGCACGTGACCAAGGAGGGCGCGATTGCCGGCCCGCGCGTCCTGGAGCATATCGTCGACACCGTGCTGTATTTCGAAGGCGACACGCATTCGAGCTTCCGGCTGGTGCGGGCGATCAAAAACCGCTTCGGCGCGGCGAACGAGCTCGGCGTATTCGGCATGACCGAGAAGGGGTTGAAGGGCGTCTCCAACCCCTCGGCCATGTTCCTCTCTCAGCATGCGGAGGCGGTGCCAGGGTCTGCGATCGTCGCCACGATGGAAGGGTCCAGGCCGTTGCTGGTCGAAGTCCAGGCGCTGGTGGATCCCATCCAGGGCGGCATCGCCCGGCGGCTGTCGGTGGGGCTCGATCCGCAGCGACTGGCGTTGCTGCTGGCGGTGCTGCACCGGCATGGCGGCGTGGAAACAAGCGGCTATGACGTATTCGTCAACGCCGTGGGTGGCGTGAAGATCGACGAGCCAGCCGCCGACCTAGCGATCCTGCTCGCCGTGAACTCGTCGTTACGCAACCGGCCCTTGCCGGCCAAAACGATCGTGTTCGGTGAGGTGGGGCTGGCGGGAGAGATCCGGCCCGTGCAGCGTGGCCAGGAGCGCATCCGTGAAGCGTCCAAGCTGGGCTTCCGGCAAGTGCTTATACCGAACGCCAATAAGCCACGTCAAGCCATTGAAGGAATTAAGGTATTGGGCGTGGAGCGCGTGGACGAAGCTGTCGCCATGATGCGCGAATAGACGGCGATTTCTCAATTGCGTGACGCCAAGATTCTTGGGGTCGTCGTTCCCGCCCCCGAGTAGAGCACTCGAGGGCAGGCTCCGGCGGGGACCCAGCGTCTTTCGACGGACGCCCCTGATTCCCCGCCTTCGCGAGGATCACGGGAGTCTTGCGATCGCTGTCATTTATTTCCACAATTCCCATAA
>JANXZT010000382.1 GCA_025355395.1 Betaproteobacteria bacterium | reverse complement strand
CGCGCCGAAGCATCATCAGCCGACCCACCGGCGCGCGTTGTAGAACATCTGCATCCATGGTGAATCCTCCTTCCATTCGCGCGGATGCCATGACATCTGCACCGTGCGAAAAACACGCTCGGGATGCGGCATCAGGATCGTGAAGCGGCCGTCTTCACTGCTGAGTCCTGTGATCCCGTCCGGCGAGCCGTTGGGGTTGCACGGATAGCGCTCCGTCGGCGCGCCGTGATGATCGACGTAGCGCATGCTCACGTAATTCTGCGCCGCTGCGCGCTGGCTCTGGTCGCGAAATTCCGCATAGCCCTCACCATGCGCCGTCGCCACCGGAATCCGGCTTCCTTCCATGCCTTTGAGAAACAGCGACGGAGAACGCGTCACTTCCAGCATCACCAACCGCGCCTCGAATTGCTCCGAGCGATTGCGCACGAAATGCGGCCAGTGCGCGCTGCCGGGAATGAGCTCGTGCAGGTTGCTCATCATCTGGCAGCCGTTGCAGATGCCCAGCGCAAACGTGCCGGAGCGGGCAAAGAACGCCGCAAAGTCATCGCGCAGCCGCGCATTGAACAGGATTGATTTGGCCCAGCCCTCTCCTGCCCCGAGCACATCGCCGTACGAAAATCCGCCGCCGGCTGCCATGCCGTGGAACTGCGCAAGCGATCGCCGGCCGGCAATCAAGTCGCTCATGTGCACGTCGAACGCCGCAAATCCAGCGCGATCGAAGGCGGCCGCAAGCTCGACCTGCCCGTTGACGCCCTGTTCCCGCAGGATCGCCACTTTGGGTCGCGCACCGGTAGCCACGTGCGGCGCCGCGAGCGCGAACGTCGTGTGCGGCCCGAGGCCCGGGTCCCCGGTATCGAGCAGGCGTTCGTGCTCCTGGCCGACGACCTCGGGATTGTCACGAAGCTGCTGCAACGCGTGAGTGGTGGCGGACCACGCGCGGTGCAGATCGACGCGGGACTCGTCGAGCACCACCTCGTTGCCGCTAGTGATCCGCACGCGATCGTTCCTCCTCGGTGCGCCGATGGCGTGCGCAATAAGGCCGGCCGCCAACACGCGTGACCGGATCTGCCCGGCGTCCTCTTCGCGCACCTGCACGACCGCTCCCAGCTCCTCCGCAAACAAAGTGGCCAACGAATCCACACCGGCTGGTAGCATTATCTCGAGACCTGCGCGGGAAGCGAATGCCATTTCGGACAATGTCACGAACAGTCCACCGTCCGAGACATCGTGATAGGCAAGCAACCGGTCTTCGCGGTGTAGCGCCTGCACCAGATCGAAGAATGCGCGCAGGTGCTGCGGCGAATCGAGATCGGGCCCAACGGCGCCCATTTGTGCATACACCTGCGCCAGGGCGGAGGCGCCGAGCCGGTGCTGCATGCCGCCGAGCGTGATCCACAGCAATGCGGTAGTGCCGGCATCGCGCGCAAGGACCGGAGTCAACACCCGGCGCGCATCCGGTACCGGCGCAAACGCGGTGACAATGAGCGAGATCGGCGCAGTGACGGCTTTTTCGACCGCACCGTCCCACCAGGTGGTGCGCATCGACATCGAATCCTTGCCGACGGGAATGCTGATACCCAACGCCGGACAAAGCTCCATCGCCACTGCGCGCACCGTGTCATAGAGTGCTGCGTCTTCGCCGGGATGTCCCGCTGGCGCCATCCAGTTCGCCGACAGCTTGATATCGGCAAGATGAACGATCCCCGCGGCAGCAATGTTGGTGATTGCCTCGCCGACGGCCATCCGGCCCGACGCCGCGGCGTCAATCAATGCCAGTGGCGTACGTTCGCCGATGGCCATCGCTTCGCCGGCGTAACCTTCAAAGTCCATGAGAGTGATGGCGACATCGGCGACGGGGACCTGCCACGGGCCGACCATCGAGTCGCGCGCGCATAGGCCGCCGACTGTGCGATCACCGATCGTAACCAGAAACGTCTTGTCCGAGACGGCGGGCAACTGCAACACACGATACGCCGCATCGCGAAGCTCGATGCCCGCCAAGGCGAGAGGCTGCAACCGACGCGCGTGATGCACCACATTGCGCGTCATGCGCGGCGGCTTGCCGAGCAGGACATCGAGATCCATGTCGACGGGCTCGTTTCGAAAGTGCGGATCGATTACGGCAACACGACCGTTCGCGGTCGCCTGACCGACCACCGCGAACGGACATCGCTCCCTCTCCGCCAGGGCGCGGAATCGCCCGAGATCCTTGGCGCGAATGGCGAGCACATAACGCTCCTGTGCTTCGTTGCACCAGATCTCGCGCGGCGCCATCCCGCTTTCCTCGGAGGGAATCGCGCGCAAATCGAAGCGCCCGCCGGCACCGCCGCCATGCACGAGCTCGGGCAACGCGTTCGACAGGCCGCCCGCGCCGACATCGTGAAGCGACAGGATCGGATTGTCGGCACCGAGCTGCCAACAGCCGTCGATGACCTCCTGTGCCCGGCGCTGGATCTCCGCATTGCCACGCTGCACGGAATCGAAATCAAGGTCGGCGGTGTTGGCGCCGGTGGCCATCGATGACGCCGCACCGCCACCCATGCCGATCAGCATGCCCGGACCGCCCAGCTGAATGAGCAGCGCACCGACGGGGATCGGATGCTTGTGGGCATGGCCAGCACTGATGTTGCCCACGCCGCCGGCCAGCATGATGGGCTTGTGATACCCGCGCACTTCACCCCCGACTTCCTGCTCGAAGGTCCGGAAGTATCCAAGCAGATTCGGCCGTCCAAATTCGTTGTTGAATGCCGCGCCGCCGATGGGACCTTCGAGCATGATCGACAAGGCTGACGCGATGCGCGACGGCTTGCCATACGCTGTTTCCCACGGCTGGAACAGCCCGGGCACGCGGAGATTGGAAACCGTGAATCCGGTAAGTCCGGCCTTGGGTTTGGCACCGGTGCCGGTTGCGCCTTCGTCGCGGATCTCGCCGCC
>JANXZT010000370.1 GCA_025355395.1 Betaproteobacteria bacterium | reverse complement strand
ATGCGTCATCCCCGCGAAGGCGGGGATCCACGGTGATTTACGTCCAAGAGCAAGACGCGAAGCGTCGCGGCGATTGGCAACGGATGCGTCATCCCCGCGAAGGCGGGGATCCACGGTGATTTACGTCCAAGAGCAAGACGCGAAGCGTCGCGGCGATTGGCAACGGATGCGTCATCTTCGCGCGAGCGGATGCGCGCGAATCGTTCGCAACGCATCGCATGGATGTAGCGTGAACATGCCCTAGCTCACGGTCACCCGAGCGAACTTGCGCTTGCCCGCCTGCACCACTATCGTTCGCCCCGCCGGCACCACCAGCGCCTTGTCCATTACCACCGCACCATCGGCCTTGAGCCCGCGCTGGGCGATGAGACGCAGGGCCTCGGAAGTCGAGTCGACGATGCCGGCCTGCTTCGCAAGCTGGGCGATCGGCAATCCCGCGCCATTTGATTGCAGCGCTACTTCCGGCATGTCTTCCGGCATCGCCCCATGCCGGAATCGAGCCTCGAACTCGGTGAGCGCTGATTCCGCTGCCGCCTTCGAGTGAAATCGGGTCACGATTTCCTGGGCGAGCATGACCTTCGCATCACGCGGATTGCGGCCATCGTCGCATGCGCGCTTCAGGCGGGCGATCTCATCGATCGGCCGGAACGAAAGCAGCTCGAAATAGCGCCACATCAGGGTATCGGAGATCGACATCAGCTTGCCGAACATCTCGCCCGCGCGCTCGGTGATGCCGACATAGTTGTCGAGCGACTTCGACATCTTGTTTACGCCGTCGAGCCCTTCGAGCAGCGGCAGGGTCAGGACGCATTGCGGCTCCTGGCCGTAATGGCGCTGCAGTTCCCGGCCGACCAGCAGGTTGAATTTCTGGTCGGTGCCGCCGACCTCCACGTCGGCTTTGAGTGCGACCGAGTCGTAGCCCTGGGCCAGTGGATACAGGAACTCATGGATGGCGATGGGCTGGCCGCCCGCGTACCGCTTGGCGAAGTCATCGCGCTCGAGCATTCGTGCCACCGTGTACTTGGCCGCGAGGCGGATCATGCCGTCGGCGCCGAGGGCCGAAAGCCATCTGGAGTTGAACGCCACCTCGGTCTTGTCGCGATCGAGGATCAGGAACACCTGGTCGGTGTACGTCCGCGCGTTCGCCGCGATCTCCTCGGCCGAGAGCGCGGGGCGGGTGAGATTGCGGCCGGTGGGGTCGCCGATGAGGCCGGTGAAATCGCCGATCAGGAAGATGATGTGGTGGCCGAGGTCCTGCAGCTGCCGCAGCTTGTTGAACTGTACAGTGTGGCCAAGGTGGAGGTCCGGCCGGGTGGGGTCGAAGCCCTCCTTGATCCGCAGCGGTGCCCCCCGGGCGAGCTTGGCGGCGAGTTCGGTATCGACCAAGAGTTCGTTCACCCCGCGCTTGAACACGGCCAACTGGTGGGCGACATCGACGCTCATTGGGTGTTCTTCCTAAGGTGGCCGCTCAAGCGCCGGGAGGTGCGCGCAGGGGGCGCGATCGGTCGGCTGTCAGCGTTCGCCCCGCGCTTTTGTAGTCCAAACGCTCACACGCGGTCAGTTTTGGTAGAATCGCGCCTTCGCCGGTAACCGCGCTTGCTTGGCGCGTCTTAAATGTTCATGGCCGCGCAATACCCCCGAATTCTAGCTCAAAGGCTCCGTGCGTCGCTGCGTGGGGCGATCTCGCTGCTTTCCCCGGGGCAGTGGCTTGCGGTGGCCGTGCTCGCCTTTTCGGGGATGGCGGCGTTCGGCGTTGCTCCCGATTCCACGCTGGACCTTGCGCTCCCCGAGGCCGTCACGCGCTCGCTGCCGCACCCCACCGTCGCGGCGCTGCCGGGTGCGGATGCCGCCGGTTATTGGCGTGAAGAGCGCGTGCAGCGCGGCGATACGCTCGGCCGGGTCCTGTCCCGGTTGGGCGTCGATGACCCGGATGCGCTGAAATTCGTTCACGCCGATCCCGTGGCCCGGTCGCTCTATCAGTTGAAGCCCGGCAAGCCGTTGCGGGTCGAGACGGATGCCGAAGGGCGCCTCCTTGCACTGCGCTCCCTGGCCGGCAACGGCGAATTGCTCTCGCTCAGCAGGACGCCGGAGGGATTGTCCGCGAGCATCGGCCCCGCACCCACCGAGGTTCAATGGAAGATGGCGGCCGGTGAAATCCGCTCATCGCTCTTTGCCGCCGCGGACGCCGCCGACCTGCCCGATCCTGTCACCCGGCAACTCGCCGACGTGTTCGAGGGCGACATCGATTTTTATCACGACCTTCGGCGCGGCGATCGATTCGCGGTCGTGTACGAGATGCGCTACGTTGACGGGGAGCCCGTCGGTGTCGGACGCATCATTGCGGCGGAATTCGTAAACGATGGCCGCACTTTCCGGGCGTTCCTCTGGCGCGGTGCCGACGGCTACGAGGGCTACCGCACCGAAGACGGCAGCGCGCTGCGCAAGGCGTTTCTCCGCTCGCCGATGGAATTCTCGCGCATTACCTCCGGCTTCACCCAAGCAAGATTTCACCCCATCCTGCAGACATGGCGCGCCCACAAGGGCATCGACTACGCGGCCCCCATGGGCACACCGGTGCGGGCCACGGCGGACGGCAAAGTGCTGTTTGCCGGAGTGCAAAACGGTTACGGCAACGTCATCCACATCCAGCATCAGGGCGTCTTCAGTACGCTCTACGCGCACCTTTCGGCCTTCGCGCCGGATATCCATCCCGGAAGCCACGTCGCTCAGGGTGCGGTAATCGCGTTCGTGGGCGAGACCGGATGGGCGACGGGACCGCATCTCCACTATGAATTCCGGGTCAACAACGAGCAGCAGAACCCGGATTCGGTGGCGCTGCCGAACGGCGAGCCACTCACGCCGTCCGAGACGGCAACGTTCCTGGCCGGGGTAGCACCGGCGCTGCGCCAGCTCGCCCTGGCGGGCTCGTCGCCACGCGGCCTACTCGCCGCGGGCGAGTAAAAAGCCGCTCCCCTCCGGCGTCCTCCCCTCTTCCCATGCGCCGCGAACTCTATGTCGGCGTAATGTCCGGCACGAGCCTCGATGGCATCGATGCGGTGCTGGTCGACTTCGGCCCGGCGATTGCGGGGCGGCCGTGCCGCGTGATCGCGGCCTCCGTCATACCGTTCAGCCCGATGTTGCGCAGCGAGCTCATGCAACTCCAGCAACCCGGTGAGGATGAGCTCGCGCGCTCGGCGCGGGCCGCCAACGCGCTTGCGGATGCCTACGCCAATGCCATTGTCGACGTTCTCAATCGTGGTTCGGTCGCGCCCGATGACATCGAAGCGGCGGGAGTGCACGGCCAGACCGTGCGCCATCGTCCCGAGGAAAGCTGGACATTGCAACTCAACAACGCGGCCCGCATCGCCGAGCGCTGCGGTGTTACCGTCGTCGCCGATTTCCGCAGCCGCGACGTTGCCGCTGGCGGGCAGGGCGCGCCGCTCGTACCGGCGTTCCACGCCGCGATGTTCGGTGGCAACGCGCATCGCGTAGTGGTCAATATTGGCGGCATCGCCAACCTCACCGACCTCCCGATCGATGGCGCCGTGCGCGGGTTCGATACCGGACCTGGCAATGTGCTGCTCGACCTCTGGTATTCACAGCATCGGGAGGGTGCCTACGATCGCGACGGCGCATGGGCGCGTCAAGGTCGGGTCGATCCGCGCCTGCTGCGGGTCATGCGCGCGGAACCCTATTTTTCGCGCAGCCCGCCCAAGAGCACCGGTCGCGATCTTTTCAACGGGCCGTGGCTGCAGGCCCGTCTGGCCGAAGCCGCCGGCGATGGCATCGCGCGCGCGCCGGCGGACGTCCAGGCCACTCTGGTTGCGCTGACCGCCGGTGCAATCGCCGAGGCGATTCGCACGCACTGCGCCGCTGCTGCGGAAGTGCTGGTGTGCGGTGGCGGCGCCTACAATGCAGCACTTCTCGATGCGTTAAGCGCCGAGCTCGCGCCACGGCATGTTGCCACGACTACCGCGCGGGGCGTGGCCGCCGAGCACGTCGAGGCGATGGCCTTCGCCTGGCTTGCCCGTGAGTCGCTGGCCGGCAGGGAAAGCAGCCTGCCTGAAGTCACCGGCGCGCGCGCCGCGCGGGTCCTCGGCGCGGTGTATCACCGTTAATCGTCCGCGTCGAACCGCTCGCCGCGCGGCTATGACCTCTGACTGGATCGCCAGTAGCCCAAACAAAACAAGGCGCTCGGCCCCGTTTGGTTCTGGTCAGGCCGTGATTTTCAGGCTGAGAACGACGAGCCGCAGCCGCAGGTGGTCGTGGCGTTAGGGTTCTTGATGACGAACTGCGCGCCTTCCAGGCCTTCCTGATAGTCGATTTCGGACCCCGTGAGGTATTGGAAGCTCATCGGGTCGATCAGGAGCGTGACGCCGTTCTTTTGCAGCGCCGTGTCGTCCTCGTTGGTGACCTCGTCGAACGTGAAGCCATATTGAAACCCCGAGCAGCCACCACCGGTCACAAACACGCGCAGCTTGAGGTCGGGATTGCCCTCCTCCTCGATCAGCGACTTCACCTTCTGGGCGGCGCTGTCGGTGAAGACGAGCGGGGACGGCATATCGGTCATTGCGTTCATTTGGAGCTCCTTGCGGGTGGCTGCGCTGATTATGGGAGGTTACCGATTGCAGGGCAACCCTGCGTTGTCAGCGCTTTACTACCGCCTGACCGGCCTTGTTGACCGCTCACGCTGTATACGATTCGACCGCGTGGCGCGCCGGGGGTTCGGCGCACCGGTCGCGTCGGACTCTTCCGGGGACGTCACGCGCAGTCACCAAGATGGGTCTTGCGGGCCGCCCAATCAAGGCCTGATGAACCCGCGGCCCGCTCGTTCCGGCGCTACGGTAGCAAGGGCAGTGCGGTCAGGCCGGTCGTTTCGGGCAGGCCGATCATTAGATTCATGTTCTGGATGGCTTGACCCGCCGCACCTTTCACCAGATTGTCTACGACGGCGAGTATGACCGCCACGTCCCCGTCTTGGGGGCGATGCACCGCGATCCGGCAGAGGTTGCCGGCGCGCACCGAACGGGTGTCGGGCATGCTCCCCGGAGGCATGATATCGACAAAGGGCTCGCCCGCGTACCGCTTTTCGAACAACGCCTGAAGGTCCACGCCGGGCCGCGTGATCCGCGCATATAACGTCGCATGGATACCGCGGATCATTGGCGTGAGATGCGGGGTGAAAATTAGCTTGACCGGCGCTGTGCACGCATTCGCGAGCCCCTGCGTGATTTCCGGGTGATGGCGATGGCCGGCGACGCTGTAGGCGCGGAAGTTGTCCGATGCCTCGGCGAAGAGCAGGCCGACTTCGGCCTTGCGTCCGGCGCCCGATACTCCCGACTTGCAATCGGCGATCAGATGCTCGGCGTCCACCACTCCCGCCTCGAGCAAAGGCAGAAAACCCAGCTGAACCGCAGTCGGATAGCAGCCGGGGTTGCCGATGATGCGCGCGGTGCGAATAGCCTCGCGGTTGACCTCGGGCAATCCGTACACCGATTCCGCCAGAAGGTCCGGACAGCTGTGCGCCATGCCGTACCACTGCTCGAAAACCGCAGGGTCCTTCAGGCGGAAATCGGCCGCGAGATCGATGATGCGCACCCCGGCCTCGAGGAGCTCGCGTGCCTGCGCCATCGCAACACCGTGCGGGGTGGCGAAGAACACGACATTGCATGACTTCAGGTCGGCCTTTGCCGGGTCGCTGAACGAAAGGTCGTAGCGGCCGCGCAGACTGGCAAACAGGTCCGCCACCTTGATGCCGGCCTCCGTGCGCGAAGTGATCACGCGCACGTCGGCGTGCTCATGTGACGCGAGAAGGCGAAGCAGCTCGACACCCGTGTAGCCGGTGCCGCCGACGATGCCAATGCGGATCATTCGATGCCCCATGTGGTTTCCGAGCGTGGCGACGATGTTAGCATCGCCTAAGCAGAAGGCCGCCTTCGAGGGCGGCCTTCTGCTGCGCCGATAACGCCGGAATCCGGCGTTCTGCGGTGCCGCTTAGCGCTTCGAGAACTGCTTGCGGCGGCGCGCCTTGTGGAATCCGACCTTCTTGCGCTCGACTTCGCGCGCGTCGCGCGTCACCAGCCCGGCCTTGGACAGCGTCGGCTTCAGCGCCGCGTCGTAATCGATCAGGGCCCGGGTGATGCCATGGCGAACGGCTCCCGCCTGACCCGACTCGCCGCCGCCGGCGACGTTGACCATGATGTCGAACGTGTCAACGTGATTGGTAAGCTTGAGCGGCTGGCGCACGACCATCCGTCCCGTTTCGCGGGCAAAGAAAACATCGATCGGCTTTTCATTGACGACGATCTTGCCGGTGCCCTTCTTGATGAAGACACGGGCAACGGCGCTTTTGCGGCGGCCGGTGCCGTAATAGTAATTGCCGATCATGGGGGTCAGATATCCAGGGTTTTGGGTTGCTGTGCCGAATGCGGGTGCTCGCCACCCGAGTAGCACTTGAGCTTCTTAAGCATCTTGTAGCCGAGCGGGCCTTTGGGCAACATGCCCTTGACCGCCTTTTCCAGCGCGCGGCCGGGAAATCGTGCCTGCATCTGCGCGAAATTCGTGGTCCTGATGCCGCCGGGATAGCCGCTATGCCGGTGGTAGAGCTTGTCTTCGGCCTTGCTGCCGGTGACGCGAAGATTCTCGACGTGGGTGACAACAATGAAGTCGCCGGTATCCATATGGGGCGTGTAGATCGCCTTGTGTTTGCCCCGCAGGCGCAGCGCGATCTGACTCGCCAGCCGGCCAAGCACCTTGTTCGTGGCGTCGACCACGAACCAGTTGTGCTGGATGTCCTGAGGCTTGGCGGAAAAGGTCTTCATGAGTGTTCCGAAAGTTTGGCTGGCGATGCGAATAAATTTAGCAAAGTCTTGGATAATAGTATGTTAGCGGCTTTGATGTCAATGACTTGGCGGAAGGTCACGCTTGCAGCAGCGCGGGAGCGCTTCCCCAGAGCGTGACCGGGCCAGGAGGCGGTGGGAGTTATTTTCGCGCATGCGTTGCTTCGTCGGAAAACGATGGATGCAAGGCGCGAGGGGCAGCGGGCTCGTGCCTTGAACCGCATCCCGATTCGCCCTGAGTCGCCACACGTGAAAATAACTCCGACAGGCTCCCCGGCCCCGCGAGGTCGGGCCTTCAAGAATCCCTGCAGTTTGTATTGGTATTTCGATGCAGCAAAAAGGAATTGCCGGCGCGGGACATTTGCCACTGTTTACGATAAAAAGAGCGCGGCCACGCGGGCCGCGCTTGAAGATTCCACCCTAGGAGGAGGAAGGGAGGAATGACCTGCGAAGGGGAGAAGGAGGACTTGCTCCGCGCTCCACAGGCGTCCCGAGATTCTCATATTGCGCTGCACAATGCAAGTCTGCGGCGGTAGGAGGAAACAAGCGGTGCGCGGCCCCGGACGGCCGGTCATGTTTCATCCACCGCCGTACCATTCCAACCGGAATCCAATGCCAACCATGAAAGCGGGCAAGCGATGAAAACCAGGATCAAATGGGTCGAAGGCGTGAGCTTCGTGGCCGAGACCGGCAGCGGGCATAGCGTGATGGTGGATGGGGCCCCGGAGCAGGGGGGCCGCAACCTGGGGATCCGGCCGATGGAGCTCGTTCTGGCCGGCGCGGCGGCGTGCACTGCGTTCGACGTGATGGTGATCCTGCGCAAGGCTCGGCAGCCGGTGGCCGACTGCGTGGTCGAGGCCGAGGCCAAGCGCGCCGGCACCGATCCCAAGGTGTTCACCCACATCCACCTTCGCTATGCGATTGCCGGCCGTGGACTCGATCATCACCAGGTGCAGCGCGCCGTGAAGCTGTCGAAGGAGAAGTACTGCTCGGCCACGATCATGCTGGCCAAAACCGCCGAGGTCACGCACGAAGTCGTGGTTGTGGATGGCGATGCACTGCCCGTCCCCGGCGCCGGGGACTAGGGCCCCTTCACATCGATTGCCGTTGCCGCCATCGGCGGATGCGCGATCTCACTTCGATGGGCGCAACAGCCGGATAAGGCTCGACGTATCCCAGTGCCCGCCGCCGGCCGCCTGCACCCGCGCGTAGAATTGGTCCACCAGCGCGGTGACCGGCAGCGCCGCGCCGTTCGAACGCGATTCGGCGAGGCAGATGTCCAGGTCCTTGCGCATCCAGTCGACCGCAAAGCCGAAATCGAACTTGTCGGCCGCCATCGTCTTGCCGCGGTTTTCCATTTGCCAGGATTGCGCCGCGCCTTTGCTGATCACATCGAGCACGGAATCGACATCGAGTCCCGCGCGGTCGGCGAAATTGATGCCCTCGGACAATGCCTGCACCATGCCCGCGATGCAGATCTGGTTCACCATCTTGGTGAGCTGACCGTTGCCGCATGGCCCCATCAGCGTGACCGCCCGGGCGTAATGGCCAAGGGTCGATTCAGCGCGCGCGAATAGCTCGCTCGAACCGCCGACCATGATGGTGAGCTTGCCATTCTCGGCGCCGGCCTGCCCTCCGGAAACGGGGGCATCGAGGAAGCCCACCGATTTCGCGCGTGCGGCGGCCTCGATTTCGCGCGCGACCTGCGCCGAAGCGGTGGTGTGATCGACCAGGATGGCGCCCGCGCGCATTCCGGCCAAGGCCCCCTGCGCACCGCACGCGACCGCACGCACATCGGCGTCGTTGCCCACGCACATCATCACCAAATCGGCGCCTTCCACGGCTGCCGCGGCGGTGGGCGCGCTACGCCCGCCGTGCTGCGCCACCCAGCGTGTAGCCTTGGCCTGGGTGCGGTTGTAGACCGTTACCGGGTAACCGGCGCTGGCGAGATGTCCCGCCATCGGATACCCCATGACGCCAAGGCCGAGGAAGGCCACCGGGTTCTTATTCATGACGTTCCTGTCGATTCGGTTTTACGGCTGCACCCTCGGCAGAACCGAGCGGGTCATCGATCCACAACACCGGCGCAATCATCTTCCCTGCAGCGCCGTCCGGCCTGCAGCGATCGCCGCCCGCACGCGCACCGGCGCGGTGCCACCGGGATGATCGCGGCTCGCGATCGATCCTTCCAGGGTCAGCACCGCATGGACGTCGTCACCGACTTGCGGCGCGAAAATGCGCAAATCCGGTATTGGCAAGGAGGCGAGATCGATGCCCCGGGATTCGGCTTCGCGCACCGCGCGCGCCACGGCTTCGTGGGCATCGCGAAACGGCACGCCTTTCCTGACGAGATAGTCGGCGAGATCGGTCGCGGTGGCAAAGCCTTCGAGCGCTGCCGCGCGCATGCGCTGCACATTCACGGTGATGCCGGTAGCCACCAGATCGGCCATGATCGCGAGCGTGTCGTCGAGCGTGTCAACGGTGTCAAAAAGCGGCTCCTTATCTTCCTGGTTATCCTTGTTGTAGCTAAGCGGCTGGCCCTTCATGAGC